>JABDMI010000047.1 GCA_013001575.1 Gammaproteobacteria bacterium | reverse complement strand
GATCAAGCCTAGGGCGTCGAGTAAGATTGATTTTCCTGCACCCGTTTCACCGCTTAATACACTGAAACCCTGATCGAGTTCGAGTTCGAGTGCATCAATAATGGCAAAATGGCGAATGTGTAAATGTAACAACATGTTGATGTTTTCTTAGCGTGATTGTTGCTGGCCCCAATGCAGTTTACTGCGCAGCACAGCGTAATAATTGTAATGTGGTGGATGGATCAAACGTAAACCATGTTCGGATGCATTAATGACCAGACGCATATTGTTTTCAAGGGTGCCCAGATCGAGTCCATCCAGACTCACATCAGCGACCTCGGTGCGTTTGTGTAGCGTGAGTTCGATGCTCGAGCTCGAGGGAACAACGATCGGACGGTCAGACAAGGTATGCGGGCAGATCGGAGTCAATGAGATGACCGGCAGGGCGGGCGACAAGATCGGGCCACCACAAGACAGGGCATACGCGGTTGAACCGGTTGGGGTAGCAATAATGATGCCGTCACCGTAATGGGTATTCAGATGGGCATCATTGACCTGGGTATTAAAATGCATCATGCGGCCGCTGTTGTCATGCTTGAGTACCACATCATTCAGAGCAGTACCCTCACTGACCAGCTTATTCTCTTTGTGCAAGCGCGCATGCAGGATCAAGCGTTGCTCTTCGCTGCCATGACCGGAAAAAATACTCTCAAGGTCCTGTTCCAGGGTGTCGGGAGAGATATCCGCCAAAAACCCCAGGGAACCACGATTTATTCCGACCAGCGGGATATTATAGGGAGCGGCAAATCTTGAGGCATGTAGCATGGTGCCATCACCACCTATCGCAATGACCAGATCGGGCAATGGATCGGTGAATTCTTCGGCATTGAAAGCGATCTGACTAACCCCAATATTCTTTTTTGTGAGCCAGGCTAAAACCCGATCCTGGGTCGAAGCGGCCAATTCTTTGTGTTGATTGGTGATCAGGGCCACATGTTTAAAATCGATTGCTTGGGGTGTCTTGTTCATGCCGCTATTATAGTTACCCCTTAAGGCCTTGTGCGAGCAATCGCTTGACAGTCCGGCACACCATGGTACTTTTTCTGCATTGTGACAAAAGAAATTCAAAAAACTGAACTGAATGAACGCGCCAAACGCCTATTAAAGGCAATGATCGAGCGCTATATTACCGATGGTCAACCGGTAGGGTCACGCACCTTGTCAAAAACCTCGGGTCTTGATCTGAGTCCGGCGACGGTGCGCAATGTGATGGCGGATCTGGAAGAATTGGGATTTATTGTCTCACCGCATACCTCGGCTGGACGCATCCCGACCGATAAAGGCATGCGATTGTTTGTGGATAATCTCATACGCATCCGTGACCCCAAACCAAAGATCATACAAACTCTGTCTTCACAGCTGAATCAGGCCGGCAGCCGCAATGATTTGATCGCTTCGGCTTCCACCGCATTGTCTGGCCTGACCCACATGGCCGGTGTGGTGACTTTGCCCAAACGCGCCAGTCAGGAGATTCATCGCATCGAGTTCATCAAACTTTCGGGTTATAAAGTACTGGCGGTACTGGTGACCACCAATGGTGAAGTTGAGAACCGGGTGTTTGAATTAACCCGCGAATACAATGCCAGTGAGCTGGAACAAGCGGCAGCCGTCTTGAATCAGCAGTTGTCAGGAAAGCGCGTGTCTACTGTGCGCAAAACCATTTTGGCCGATATGCACAAGGCCCGCGAGAGCATGAACGCCATGATGCAGGATGCCATTGACCTCGCGGAACAGCTGTTTACCGAACCGCAACAATCCTCCGGACTGGTTATGGCGGGGCAGGTGAACCTGATGGAGTTTGCCGAGTTATCCAATGTGGACAAATTACGTACCTTGTTCGAGGCCTTTAACCAGCAACGCGACATCTTGCACTTGCTTGATCAATGCCTGGGGGCAGACGGGGTCAGGATCTACATTGGTCAAGAGTCCGGTTACGATATGTTTGACGGTTTAAGCCTGGTGACATCACCCTATGCTGTTGACGATGAGGTCATTGGAGTGCTGGGCGTGATCGGCCCGTCTCGTATGGCTTATTCCAAAGTCATACCGATTGTTGATCTCACCGCAAAATTACTTGGTTCGGCATTGAATTCCACACTTTCACCCTCATAATCGTGGCAAGTCGTAATTACAGAGGTAATTGACTGTTGTTTGAGTCTTTGCAATTAGTGTAATATAAATTTTAATTAAACCTAATAACTCATTGAAAGTAAACAAAAATGACTGAATCAAATAACAGCAATCCTTCATCTGAACCTAAAAAAAGTACCCTGGAGAGTAGTTTGGACGAAATGGAAAAAATAGTGGATGCACTTGGTGCAGAAGCCGAAGATATTGAAGACCTGGTTGAAGCCGCCGAAGAAATGGCCTCCAGCGAGCAGTCGCTTAGTCAAACCCCGCTTGAAATTGCTGAAGCCAAGGCGCAAGAGCACCATGAGAACTTGCTGCGCCTGGCCGCTGAAATGGACAATTTGCGTAAGCGCACAACACGTGAAGTTGAATTGGCGCGAAAGTTCGGGATCGAGCGTTTTGCCAAAGAAATGCTTTTGGTCAAAGACAGCCTAGAGATGAGTGTGCAAGCCGCACAAAGCGAGCAGGCCACAGTAGAGGCGATCAAGGAAGGCGTGGAGATCACCATGAAACAGCTGGATGGTGCCTTGGAAAAGTTTGCGGTTAAGCAGATCGATGCCGATGGGGAACCATTTAACCCGGAAATCCATGAGGCCATGGCCATGCAACCGAGTTCAGACCTCGAGCCGAATACCGTGATGTTTGTGATGCAAAAAGGATACACACTCAATGACCGGGTCCTGCGTCCGGCCAGAGTGATGGTCTCGCGTGAGGCCAGTGAAGAAGATTAAGCCCTTTGTGCAGCTAAAGCCTTGAAATACCAAAGGCAAACCCCATTTAGACAGTAATTCAATTTTTAATCAAATTTAGGCCTGCGAAGGCGAAAAACATCGGAGAAAACTATGAGTAAAATTATCGGTATAGATCTCGGAACCACTAACTCGTGTGTGGCCATCATGGATGGGGATACACCCAAGGTTATCGAGAACTCGGAGGGCGACCGCACAACACCTTCTATCGTAGCTTTCACCAAAGACGGTGAAGTCATTGTAGGTCAACCGGCCAAACGTCAGGCTGTGACCAATCCAACCAATACCCTGTACGCGGTCAAGCGTCTTATCGGGCGTCGTTTTGACGATGACGTGGTACAAAAAGACATTGAAATGGTCCCTTACAACATTGTCAAAGCTGACAACGGCGATGCCTGGGTTGAAGTGGACGGTAAAAAAATGGCGCCGCCGGAAGTTTCCGCGCGTGTGCTGATGAAAATGAAAAAAACCGCCGAAGACTATTTGGGACACCCTGTGACCGAAGCGGTCATTACGGTGCCCGCCTATTTTAATGATTCACAACGTCAAGCCACCAAAGATGCCGGTCGCATTGCCGGTCTTGAAGTGAAACGCATCATTAACGAACCAACGGCTGCAGCCCTTGCCTATGGCATGGATAAAAGCCGTGGTGATAGCAAGATCGCGGTTTATGACCTGGGCGGTGGTACGTTTGATATTTCAATAATCGAGATCGCCGAAATCGATGGCGAGCACCAGTTCGAAGTACTTTCAACCAACGGCGATACATTCCTGGGTGGTGAAGACTTTGACATGCACATCATTAATTATCTCGCAGACCAGTTCAAAAAAGAACAGGGCGTTGACCTGCGTAATGATTCTCTCGCGATGCAACGCTTGAAAGAAGCGGGTGAAAAAGCCAAGATCGAATTGTCATCTACCACGCAAACCGAAGTGAACTTGCCATACATTACCGCGGATGCAAGCGGTCCAAAACATTTAACCATTAAATTGACCCGCGCCAAACTCGAGTCATTGGTGGAAGATCTGGTCAAGCGTACGGTCGAGCCATGCAAAATTGCCTTAAAAGATGCGGGATTATCGGTTAACGAGATCGATGACGTGATCCTGGTCGGTGGGCAAACCCGTATGCCTAAAGTGCAAGAAACAGTTAAGGACTTTTTCGGTAAAGAGCCGCGTAAAGACGTGAACCCGGACGAAGCGGTCGCTGTGGGGGCATCTATCCAGGCGGGTGTTTTGTCGGGTGATGTTAAAGATGTCTTGTTACTGGACGTAACGCCATTGTCACTGGGCATCGAAACCATGGGCGGCGTGATGACCAAACTCATCGACAAGAACACCACGATCCCGACTAAGGCGTCGCAAGTGTTCTCAACCGCCGAGGACAATCAGCCTGCTGTAACCATTCATGTGTTGCAGGGTGAGCGTCAACGTTCGGCCGATAATAAATCACTGGGTCGTTTTGATCTGGCTGATATTCCACCGGCACCGCGTGGCACACCGCAAATTGAAGTGACTTTTGACATCGACGCCAACGGAATCATGCATGTTGGAGCCAAAGATAAAGCCACGAATAAAGAGCAGACTATCATTATTAAAGCTTCGTCTGGTTTGAGCGATGAAGAGATTGCACAAATGGTGTCTGATGCTGAAGCGCATGCCGAGGAAGATAAAAAGTTCAAAGAGCTGGTAGAAACCCGTAACCAGGCAGATGGATTGGTGCACGCCACTGAAAAAGCCATCACGGATATGGGTGACAAGGTTAGTGCTGAAGAGAAAGAAAAGATCGATGCAGCGGTTGCCGAGTTGAAAGAAGCGATTCAAGGCGAAGACAAAGCCGCCATTGATGACAAGCTCAAAGTGCTGAGTGAAGCATCGGCTCCGGTCATGCAGCGCATGTACGCCGATCAGGCCGCGGCAGCTCAGGCCGAGCAGAGCGCTGATGCAGGTGACTCTGCAGAGGATAACGTAATGGATGCTGAATTCACTGATGTCACCGAAAACGCGGATGCCAGTGACAGCGATGCAGCGGCTTAATCGCCACTGTTAAGGATACGCAAAAGGGAACGATCTTGATCGTTCCCTTTTGTAATTGACCAGTCTGAAATAAAGCCAGTCTGATAATAAAGACTTACCGACCAAACTGTAGAAGATCAATAAAATGTCAAAACGTGATTATTACGAGGTTTTGGGCGTTGCAAAAAACGTTTCCAAAGACGACCTGAAAAAATCTTACCGGCGCATGGCGATGAAATATCATCCGGACCGCAATCCGGATAATGCCGACGCGGAAGATAAATTCAAGGAAGTCAAAGAAGCCTACGAGATCTTGTCGGACGACAATATGCGGGCTCGTTATGATCAGTTCGGGCACGCCGGTGTCGATCCCTCCATGGGTGCGGCTGGTGGTGGAGCAGGTGGCCATCCGGGCGATGTGTTCGGTGATGTGTTTGGTGATATTTTTGGAGACATCTTCGGTGGACGTGGTCGTGGTGGCCGATCTCGTGGTGGTGCGCAACGCGGATCCGACCTGCGTTATGAGTTAAACATCGATCTTGAACAAGCCGTGTTCGGAGAAACCATCGAGTTTTCGATTCCAACCTATGTGGGCTGTAATTCCTGTTCGGGCTCGGGTGCCGAGCAAGGATCCAGTGTTGAAACCTGTGGCACCTGTCACGGTCAAGGTCAGGTGCGTGTCAGTCAGGGTTTCTTTTCTTTGCAACAAACCTGTCCGAAATGTAAAGGCCAGGGCAAGATTATTACAAACCCGTGTAAATCCTGTCACGGTCAGGGCCGCGTGCGTGAGTCACGTACCTTGAGCGTCAAAATTCCGGAAGGGGTTGAGGCGGGTGATCGCATTCGCATGAGTGGACAGGGTGAGGCCGGCCAGAACGGCGGACCACACGGTGATCTGTTTGTAGACATTAATATTCGTTCACATAAAATATTTGAACGCGAAGGACGCGATCTTTCTTGTGAAATACCGATCAGTTTTGCCACCGCAACCTTAGGTGGCGAGATCGAAGTGCCGACCTTAAAGGGCAAGGTAAACTTGAAGATCCCACCAGAAACCCAAACGGGAAAGGTCATGCGTCTCAAAGGTAAAGGGGTTACTACTGTGCGTACTTCCGGCGTTGGTGACTTATATTGCCGTGTGGTGGTTGAAACTCCGGTCAAACTCAACAAGGAGCAAAAGACATTACTGGAACAATTTGAGAAATCAATTTCCAATAGCAGCAAAAGCCACAGCCCTCGCTCGAATAATTTTTTCGACGGGGTTAAAAACTTTTTTGATAAGTTAAAAAATTCGGCCTGATAATTCCTGCACTGCTCTCCAGTGTAAATTGTTATACAATAAAGTCATGCAAAAAAGGATTGCCATTTTCGGAGCTGCAGGTCGCATGGGTCAAACACTAATTCGTTTGATCGAAAAGCAGGAAGATCTTCAGCTTGCCGGTGCACTAGACCATGATGGCAGTGGTTTTATCGGAAAGCCGGTTTCCGATCTGATCGAAACCAGTTCCGCCGTACATTTCACCTCAGACCCCATCCAGGCACTCACCTACGCCGATATTGTTATTGATTTCGCTCTGGCCAAAGGCGCTGACGAACGTATCCAGGCTTGCCGTTCAGCTGGTGTGCCAATGTTGATCGGCACCACGGGTTTAAGTGACTCACAGCAACAATCTATTCAAGAAGCCGGTAATGATATACCGATTCTCTGGGCCTCGAATATGAGTCTCGGGGTTAATCTGATCTTCAGGCTGGCATCCGAGGCAGCCAAAGCTCTGGGCTCAGAGTTCAAAATATCCATTCACGAAACCCACCATGTACATAAGCTGGATTCTCCCTCGGGTACCGCACTGAGTATTGGCGATGTCATTGGTAACGCGGTAGGTGCGGTTGATATTGAATACGAGTCCAAGCGCGAGGGTGAGGTGATCGGTGATCACACTGTGGTCTTTGATTCCCCGCATGAACGTATTGCCATCCACCACCATGCGAAAAACCGTTCGGTATTTGCACAAGGTGCGTTGAATCTCGCCTTGCGTTTATCGGAGAAAAGTAAAAACTGTTATAGAGTCCGGGATTTTATTTAACCCAGTCTGGTGCATTGAATTTGTCGGCTGCTAACGAGCTAAGCCATGCCTCGATTTAAATAAGCAGATACTTTTGTCTGATTTCATACTGGCTCTACTTCCTTATACTGATAGTCTGCGCATATCTGGCGCTATACGCTTCTGATAATACGAGCATATGCCTGGCGAAGATTTAGGCATGTACGAGATTATAAGAATATTTGCCTGTGAGCAGTTATCAATATTGAGCTGCTGGGAACAGTTTTAAAGAAAATTAGACCCTTGTAAGCAAGCACGATTATAATTCTCGCTCAGGTAATGCGGGGCGGAGACTATCCGACCCGTTTCTTGTATCTGACGAACCATCCTGAGGTCACACTTTGGAGTTACATGGGGGAACTGTGAACGATCACGCGATTCTAGCACTTGCCGACGGCACAATTTTCACAGGCCGATCTATCGGTGCTTCTGGTGATACCACGGGTGAAGTGGTTTTTAATACCGCCATGACAGGCTATCAGGAAATCCTTTCCGATCCGTCTTATTCCGGCCAGATCGTGACCCTGACCTATCCACACATCGGTAATACCGGAACCAATGCACAAGACATGGAATCCAGTGCGGTACATGCGCGTGGCCTGGTCATACGAGATCTTCCCTTGCTCTCTAGCAGTTGGCGGGCCGACATGCCGCTTGACGCATTCTTGCGCGTCAACAACATTGTGGCGATTGCCGACATTGACACTCGCCGCCTGACTCGAATTCTACGTGAGAAGGGTGCACAGAACGCTTGCATACTCACAGGAATTGACGCCGAGGCAGATGTTGCAATTCAACAAGCGCAAGCATGCCAGTCCATGACCGGGCTGGATCTGGCCAAACAAGTGACAACCGACAAGATCTATAACTGGGATACTTCCGTTTGGAACCTGGAAACAAACGACTTTGCGCAACGCAGTGAAGAACATTTTCATGTGGTGGCGTACGATTTTGGCGTGAAGCACAACATCTTACGCATTCTCGCCAGTTTGGGATGCAGGCTCACGGTGGTTCCTGCACAGACCAGTGCGGAAGACGTGCTGGCCATGAATCCCGATGGTGTGTTCTTGTCGAATGGCCCGGGTGATCCTGAGCCGTGCGATTACGCGATCAAAGCCATTCAAACTTTTATTCAGAAAAAGATCCCGACCTTTGGTATTTGCCTGGGACACCAGTTACTGGCATTGGCCTGTGGTGCGAATACCATCAAAATGAAATTCGGTCATCACGGGGCGAATCACCCAGTGCAGGACCTGGAGACTAAAGTTGTCATGATCAGTAGCCAAAACCACGGATTCGCGGTGGATGAGAACAGTCTGCCGGCCAATGCCAAAGCCACGCATCGCTCCTTATTCGACGGGTCATTACAGGGTATAGAATTAAGCGATGCCCCGGCATTTGGTTTTCAGGGGCACCCAGAGGCCAGTCCTGGGCCAAGGGATGTAGAACCCTTGTTTTTACGCTTTATAGAGCTTATGAAGAAAGATTCATAACTTATTGAATATTAACAGTAAAATTATTATAGAAACTATTCATCATGCCAAAACGTAGTGACCTTAAAAGTATCTTGATCATCGGCGCCGGCCCCATAGTCATCGGCCAGGCTTGTGAGTTCGATTACTCGGGAGCCCAAGCCTGTAAGGCACTTCGCGAAGAGGGTTATAGAGTCATTCTGGTCAATTCAAATCCGGCTACGATCATGACCGACCCGAACATGGCGGATGCAACCTACATTGAGCCAATTAATTGGCGCTCAATCGAGAATGTGATCGCCAAAGAAGAGCCCGACGCATTATTGCCAACCATGGGTGGTCAAACGGCCCTGAACTGTGCCCTGGATCTGGTGCGCGAAGGGGTATTGAAAAAATACGGCGTGGAACTGATCGGTGCCTCGCGTGAAGCCATCGATATGGCCGAAGATCGTGAAAAATTCCGTGACGCCATGTTGGAGATAGGCCTGGACATGCCGTATTCGGATGTTGCACACAGTCTTGAAGAAGCATGGGAAGTGCAAAAGGAGATCGCCAGACGCTCAGGTAATAGTTTCCCGATCATCATACGTCCGTCATTTACGATGGGTGGTAGTGGAGGTGGGATCGCGTACAACAAGGAAGAGTTCGAAACTATTATCAAACGTGGTCTGGATATGTCACCCACCACGGAAGTCTTGCTCGATGAGTCGATCCTCGGCTGGAAAGAATACGAAATGGAAGTGGTGCGTGACCGTAACGATAACTGCATCATTATTTGTTCCATTGAAAACTTCGATCCCATGGGTATTCATACAGGGGATTCGATCACCGTGGCACCCGCACAAACCCTGACCGATAAAGAATACCAGTTAATGCGCGATGCTTCTTTGGCAGTACTGCGTAAAATTGGTGTTGAAACCGGCGGTTCGAATGTGCAGTTTGCTGTCGACCCCAAAGACGGACGCTTGATCATAATTGAAATGAACCCGCGGGTATCGCGCTCCTCGGCCCTGGCTTCTAAAGCAACCGGCTTCCCCATCGCAAAAGTCGCGGCCAAACTTGCGGTGGGTTATACCCTGGATGAATTACAAAATGACATTACCGGTGGTGCAACGCCGGCGTCGTTTGAGCCCAGTATTGATTATGTCGTAACTAAGATCCCGCGTTTTACGTTTGAGAAATTTCCGGGCGCCAACGATCGCTTGACCACGCAAATGAAGTCTGTGGGCGAGGTCATGGCAATTGGACGCAGTTTTCAGGAGTCATTACAAAAAGCCTTACGCGGTCTGGAAACCGGTATCGACGGTCTCGACGAGATCCTGGATTACTCGGAAGATGATCTTGAGCACCGTCACGAGGTTCTGGAATTTGAACTGCGCAAGGCCGGGGCTCATCGTATTCGCTATGTCGCTGACGGGTTCCGCAGTGGACTGACCTTAACCGAGTTATACAAATTAACCAGCATTGATCCCTGGTTCTTAGTGCAAATTGAAGACCTGGTCAATGCAGAGAGATCTATCCAGGATCGCACGCTATCGGCCTTGAGTAGAGACGAATTATTCAACTTAAAACGCAAAGGCTTTTCAGACCGCCGCCTGGCTAAAATACTCTCCACTGACGAGCACGCCGTACGCCGTCGACGTACCGAGCTTGAAGTCCATCCGGTGTATAAGCGAGTCGATACCTGTGCGGCCGAGTTTGCAACCTCAACGGCCTACATGTATTCAAGCTATGAGCAAGAGTGCGAGGCAGAACCGACGGACAAAGATAAAATTATTATTCTGGGCGGTGGGCCCAATCGTATCGGGCAGGGTATCGAGTTTGACTATTGCTGTGTGCACGCGGCTTTGGCATTGCGTGAAGACGGTTATGAAACCATTATGGTGAATTGTAATCCGGAAACGGTTTCCACCGATTACGACACCTCGGACCGCTTGTACTTTGAGCCATTGACACTGGAAGATGTGCTTGAAATTATTCGCATTGAACAACCCAAAGGTGTGATCGTGCAATACGGCGGACAAACCCCGTTAAAACTCGCCAATGCACTTTACGCGGCGGGTGTGCCGATCATTGGAACCTCGCCCGACAGTATTGACGCTGCCGAAGATCGTAAACGTTTCCAGGCGCTTGCCAACAAACTGGAGATCAAACAACCACCAAACGATATTGCCTCAACCCCGGAAGAAGCAGTTGAGCGGGCCAAAGACGTAGGTTATCCGCTGGTGGTGCGCCCGTCCTACGTTTTGGGTGGACGCGGCATGGAGATCGTGTATTCAGAAAAAGATCTGAAAGACTATCTTAAAGGCAATGAAGGGTTTAACGAGAGTGGACCATTGTTGCTGGATCGTTTTCTGGATATGGCAATTGAGGTTGATGTGGACGCCGTTTGTGATGGTCAGGCCGTATTGATCGGCGGGGTTATGGAACACATCGAACAAGCTGGCGTACACTCGGGAGACTCGGCGTGTTCATTGCCGGCGCATTCTTTGTCGCCAAGTATTATTGAGCGTCTGAATCAGATGGTCACCGACTTTGCCCTTGAGCTTAACGTGGTTGGCTTGATGAATACCCAGTTTGCGATCCAAGGTGAAGAAATATACGTTTTGGAAGTGAATCCACGTGCTTCACGCTCGGCGCCTTTTGTTTCCAAGGCCACCGGACAAGCCCTCGCCAAGATCGGGGCTCGCTGTATGGCTGGCATCAGCCTGGCCGAACAGGGTGAGACCGAATCGGTCATACCGCCGTACTATTCGGTCAAAGTGTCTGTTTTCCCGTTCGGTAAATTTCCGGAAGCCGATCCGATCCTGGGTCCGGAAATGAAATCCACCGGTGAAGTGATGGGTGTGGGTGCAACTTTTGCTGAAGGCTATGCCAAGGCACAACTCAGTGGTGGTGCAACGATTCCGACTGAAGGCACGGCATTCATCAGTGTACGTGACCGGGACAAACCTCGTGCGGCGCAACTGGCCGGAAATCTGATCGATAAGGGCTTTAAAATTGTGGCGACTGGTGGTACGGCGGATTACCTGGATGAGCAAGGTCTAGCGTGCAAACGCATTAATAAAGTCCACGAAGGGCAGCCGCACATTGTGGACATGATCAAAAATGACGAGATCGACCTGATCGTGAATACCACGGAAGGTAAAAAGTCGATCCGCGAATCCGAGACTATTCGGCGTGCGGCGGTGGTTGGCAAAGTGACTTACTACACCACCATGACGGCGGGACTTGCGACCTGTGAGGCCATGGCGCATTTGCAAAATTACTCGGTCAATCAACTAAAAGACTTACACAAGCAAGCCATTGCGTAATAAAATAATCGTTTACTCCTAGTAGCCGACTGTCTGGCTTATATAACGAGAGATACCATGGATCTAGTTCCGTTAACTTCACGCGGGGTTGAAAAACTGCGTGAAGAACTAAAATACCTTAAAAGCGTGAAACGCCCCGAGATCGTTGAGGCGATCGCAACGGCGCGTGAACACGGTGACTTGAAAGAAAATGCCGAGTACCATGCTGCGCGTGAACAGCAGAGTTTTAATGAAGGCCGCATTCAACAACTCGAAGGCGAATTGAGCAACTGTCAGATCATTGACGTCACTACTTTACCGAATAATGGCAAAGTGGTATTTGGCACAACTGTGGTTTTATACGATGAGGCAGCCGATGCCGAAGTGACCTATCGCATTGTGGGTGCAATTGAGGCCGATATTAAACAAAACCTGATCTCCATCACCTCGCCCATTGCGCGCGCCCTGATCGGAAAACAGGAAGGTGATGAAGCCGTGGTGGATGCGCCAAGCGGTAAAAAATATTACGAAGTCATTGAAGTTCGCTACGAGTAAAGCATTGGAAGATCCGATAATAGCGCCAGGGCGATACAGACACTACAAGGGTAAGGACTATCAAGTGATCGGAACAGCCACGCATTCCGAGAGCAATGAAATTCTGGTGGTTTACAAACCGCTGTATAACGACAGTGGTCTTTGGGTTCGACCAATCGACATGTTCCGTGAGAATGTTGAGATTCAAGGCGAACAGGTTCCACGTTTCCGGTTAATTAAATAAAACGAGATTAAGATGAGATTTGAAGGTACAGAAAATTACGTTGCAACCGACGAGCTGAAAATTGCGGTGAATGCGTCGATCACATTACAACGCCCCTTATTGGTTAAGGGCGAGCCCGGCACAGGTAAAACCATGTTGGCTGAAGAGATTGCCAGAGGTTTGGGCATGCCGATATTCCAATGGCATATCAAATCCACCACACGTGCCCAACAAGGCTTGTATGAGTACGACGCGGTTTCGCGGTTGCGCGATTCACAACTTGGTGTGGAGGGCGTTGAGAATGTTGCGAACTACATTAAAAAAGGTCCGTTGTGGCAGGCCTTTGAATCGGATGAGCAACCCGTATTGTTGATTGACGAGATCGATAAAGCCGATATCGAATTTCCCAACGATCTTTTGCGTGAGCTGGATCGCATGGAATTCTATGTGTACGAGACCCAGCAAGTCATTACACCCAAACATCGCCCGATCATTATCATCACCAGTAATAATGAAAAAGAATTGCCTGATGCGTTTTTGCGTCGTTGCTTTTTTCATTACATCCGTTTCCCGGATCATGAGGTCATGCAATCGATCGTTGACGTGCATTTTCCGGAGATTAAAAAGAATTTACTCAAAGAAGCCCTGGAAATATTTTTTGAGATCCGTCAGGTACCGGGATTGCATAAAAAGCCTTCCACTTCGGAATTGCTGGATTGGTTGAAATTATTGTTGGCTGAAGATATTCCACTGGAAGTACTGCAAGCCAAAGACAGTAAAAATGCCATTCCGGTTCTGCATGGCGCCTTATTGAAAAATGAACAAGATGTGCATATGTTTGAGCGCTTGGCGTTCATGTCGAGACGACGAGGGTAGTAGATAGGTCATTGCGAGGAGTGAAACGACGCGGCAATCTCAAAAGGTTTGCCGGGTGCTAAATAGAATTCATCAGTAAGGCAACGAGATCGCCATGTCAGCAAAGCTGTCTCGCGATGACGAAGAGGGTAGAACCGAATTCCTGAACTCGATTCAGGATCTAATTAAGACAAATGTTAATCGATTTCTTTTTTACTTTACGCAATGGCGGGTTGCCGGTTTCTGTAACCGAGTATCTCGCCTTGATCGAAGGCCTGGAAAAACATGTTGCGCATGCCAGTATTGATGATTTTTATCATTTGTCGCGTACGGCCATGGTAAAAAAAGAATCCGATTACGATAAATTCGACCGCGCCTTTGGTGCCTATTTTGAAGGCCTAGAGTCGCTTGACGAACTGTTCAATAAATACGAGATTCCGGCTGACTGGCTGGAAAAACGGGCGGAACTGGGCTTAAGCGAAGAAGAAAAAAAACTCATTGAGTCTTTGGGTGGCTGGGAAAAACTCATGGAAGCACTCAAAGAGCGTCTGGAGAATCAGGACAAGCGCCACCAAGGCGGCAACAAAAATATAGGTACCGCAGGCCGTTCGCCTTTCGGAGCGTATGGCTACAATCCCGAGGGCGTGCGTATCGGTCAACAAGAATCGCGCCATCGCCGTGCCGTGAAAGTATGGGACAAGCGCGAATTCCGCGGTCTGGATGACTCGGTCGAAATTGGCACGCGTAACATCAAGGTCGCCCTAAAGCGCTTGCGTAAATTCACCCGTGAAGGTCATCTGGATGAACTGGATCTGGATAACACCATTTCCTCAACCGCAAAAAATGCCGGTTATCTGGATATTAAAATGCGTGCGGAAAAACGTAATCGCATCAATGTGCTGATCCTGTTTGATATTGGCGGATCTATGGACGATCACATCAAGATCTGCGAAGAACTATTCTCGGCGGCTCGTTCAGAGCTAAAGCACATGGAGTTCTATTATTTTCATAACTTTATTTACGAGCGGTTGTGGAAAACCGAATTTCGAAAACGCACCGAATACATCGATACCTTTGAGCTAATGCGCAAGTACGGAAAAGACTATAAACTCATTATTGTTGGCGACGCCACCATGAGTCCGTACGAGATCACCTACCCGGGCGCTTCAGTTGAGCACTACAACCAGGAAGCCGGTGCGGTGTGGTTAAACCGCCTGACCCAACATTTCACGCATTCCATCTGGTTGAACCCGGTGCCGCTTTCACACTGGGGCTACACGCCGTCACTGGAGATAGCCAAAGAGTTAATGGAAGATCGCATGTATCCATTGACGCTGGAAGGTTTGACCAATGGCATGAAACGCTTGATGGTGAAGGGCTAGGCACAAACAACTTCGTATTAACGCAAAACACTGCTTGGCAAGAAACTGCTTAAGCGAAAAATTAATTGCATGCCTTGCACTCAACACAGTTAGAAATTATGCTGATTTTGCCCAGTTGTTAATGTAAACTTTTTGGTACTTTAACTTTATATTGAAAACTGTCACTGTCGTAAACCTCAACTGACATATTAAGGAATTGAATATGAAGAATGAAGACATCGACCCAAAGATCTACGACTTTTACGATGAATATTGTCACGGCGTTATTGA
>JABDMI010000046.1 GCA_013001575.1 Gammaproteobacteria bacterium | reverse complement strand
CGTCCGCCACTCGTCGCCAAGGAGCAAGCTCCTCGCGTTACCGTTCGACTTGCATGTGTTAAGCATGCCGCCAGCGTTCAATCTGAGCCAGGATCAAACTCTTCAGTTAAAAAGTTTTGAAGTTTTTAACAAGTTGATCCAAAAGCTTCTCTCTGTTATCTAAATTACAGGTTTTGACTTTTGGTCACTCGTTATGACCGTAATCACATCGAGCTCCCACACAAATTATCTATTTCAGTTTTTAAAGAACATAACCGCCTTCTCGTAAGGCAGCTCACCATTATACATGCTAATCCTATCTGGTCAACAGGAAAAACGATAAATAAATGCTTATAAATCGTCCATTTAGATTGTCTGGATTAAAACCTTGTTGCGAGCCATGACGGCCGGTTTCAAGGGTCAAATCTCCAGACGAAGGCGCGCATTATACGGCGGCCTTTAGACCTGTCAACAACTATTTTGAATATTTTTTTCGCAGCCCCTGGAGTAGGCTGCAGAATATACGCTTTAATCTATAAAAACCCTGCAAAAGCGACGTTTACCAACTTGTAAAATACCCTCAAACCCGGGCTCAAGTAGCAAGGATTTGTCCGTTATTCGCTCGCCATCGATCTTTACCGCGCCTTGCTTGATCATTCTAAAGGCTTCGGAATTGCTGGATGTGAGTCCGGCCTTGGTCAGAGCGGCAGCAACCCCGATAGCGGCTCCATCGCCCGAAAGCCGCTTTTCCGGGATATCTTCAGGCATTGCGCCCTTCTGGAAGCGGGCAATGAAACTTGCCTGTGCCTGATCAGCCGCTGCCTGGTCATGAAAACGTGCCACGATCTCTTTGCCGAGTTCAAACTTGATGTCGCGTGGGTTCTTACCCTCTTCAACCTGCTGTTTAAAAGCAGCAATCTCGCTTACAGGCTTAAAACTGAGTAATTCAAAGTAACGCCACATCAATTCATCGGAAATTGACATGATCTTGCCAAACATGTCGTCGGGCTTTTCATCAATGCCAATGTAATTATCCAGCGACTTGGACATTTTCTTAACGCCGTCCAGACCCTCCAGCAAAGGCATCATCAAAATCGATTGCGCCGGTCTTCCGGCTTGTTGTTGTAATTGACGCCCCATCAGCAGATTAAAGCGCTGGTCAGTACCGCCCAATTCGATGTCGGCTTCGAGTGCTACCGAATCGTAGCCTTGCGCCAGTGGGTATAGAAATTCGTGAATTGCGATGGGTTGATTATTGGCAAAGCGTTTTTTGAAATCGTCGCGTTCCAGCATGCGCGCTACCGTATGGGAAGCGGCGAGTCTTATCATGCCAGCTGCGCCCAGGGCATCCATCCATTCGGAATTAAAGCGCACTTCGGTCTTGTCAGGGTCAAGGATCTTGAAAACTTGCTCTTTATAAGTCTCTGCGTTTTCCAATATCGCATCGCGGCTTAATGGCGGACGCGTGGCGTTTTTGCCACTGGGGTCTCCGATCATTCCGGTGAAATCACCAATCAGGAAAATCACCGTGTGGCCAAGATCCTGAAAATGGCGAAGTTTATTGATTAAAACAGTGTGACCCAGGTGCAGGTCTGGCGCAGTAGGGTCAAACCCGGCTTTTACGCGCAAAGGTTTTCCGAGTTTAAGTCGTTCGATCAAGTCTTCTTCTGGCAAGATCTCATCGACTCCGCGACGAATCAAGTCCATTTGTTGCTGGATCTCGTGGCTAAGGGTTTTAGTATTTTCCGGGTTGTTATCTGACATTATTGTGGCTTTCTTGGGTTATCAGGGGTTAAATTAGTGGCGAGCAACAATTGACCAGAAATTGGCATTTAGGGTAAAGTGTTGATTGTATTCGCAATTGTATAAGCTTACGTGCCCAACAGACTCAGACACGATTATAAGCCACAAAACCCGACTTCGGGTTTAAAGCAGAGAAAGGGAGCTGCTACTCCTGGTTTATTTGCCCGATTCAAACGCCACTTAACGCCCAGCACCGCTATGGCGACTGGTGCGTTGCTGACTATTGTTTCGGTGTTGTTCTGGCCACAAAATAATTCTCCGGCAGTCGAAGGTGATGCGTCCAACAATGATGCTCAAGCACTCACTTTACAACTCGACTTACCTGATATCGATTCCTATGACCTTGCTATCACCTCGCAAACGGAATCAATCAGCACCATGACAATCGAGGTTAATAATGGCGATACATTAGGTGAACTGTTTACCAAGAACAATTTGTCTTATGACAATATGCTGGCGATCTTAAATAACCAGGATGCAAAAAAATATCTAACCCGGCTCAAGCCGGGTGACAAAATAGGTGTTAAGCCATTTGACAACACCGGTCAAATTCAATCCCTGCATTATCAAGTAGATGATGAAAGCACCTTAACCGCAACACGCAAAACTAATGGCGCGTTTTCAACCGAGTTAATAAAAACACCACTGGACGTTCGTGTTGCTTATGCGCATGGCAGTATCAAGGACTCTTTATTTTTGGCTGGCATGCAAGCCGGGATGGAAGATCGATTGATCATGAATTTAGCAGGCATATTCAGATGGGATATCGACTTTGTGCTCGACATTCGCAAGAACGATAATTTCACTGTGATCTACGAAGAGCTCTGGAAAAACGGTGAGAAATTACGTACCGGAAACATTCTTGCCGCCGAGTTCACCAATAACGGCAAGTCTTTTCATGCAATTCGGTTTGAAGACGAGAACGGCGAGAGCAATTTCTATTCACCCGACGGAAAAAGCATGAAAAAAGCTTTTTTGCGCGCACCCATCAAATTCACCCCGCGTGTCACATCAAGCTTTAACCCGAGACGTATGCATCCCGTACACAAACGGGTTAGACCGCATCGAGGTGTGGATTATGGAGGTCCACTCAACACGCCAATAATTGCGGCCGGTGATGGTAAAGTTATTTTTCGTGGGCGCAAGGGCGGTTACGGTAATTGCGTGATCATTCAGCATGGGGGAAACATTACTACGCTGTATGCTCACCTGAATAAATTTAATCGCAAAGTCAGACATGGCTCACGTGTAAAACAGGGTCAAACCATTGGTTACCTGGGTGCGACTGGAACAGTCACAGCAAAACACCTGCATTATGAATACCGCGTCAATGGTGTGCATAGAAACCCGCGCACCGTAAAACTTCCAAACGCCAAGCCCTTGCCGAAAAAACATAAAGCTGACTTCGAACAGGTAAAAAATCCCTTACTAACCCAACTTGATGTAATCAAACGGGCAAATACCTTGCAGGCAAACACTGATAATATTTCAGTCAGCGGTGCAACCGGCGCCTCAGCGGCACAATAAGTATTCCTTACGCACTCGCCAAGCTGTGACAGAGCAAACTCCGCAGTATTTCATTGGCCTGATCTCCGGCACCAGCATGGATGGCATTGATGCCGCATTAATTCAGTGCTCAAACGGTGACCTCAAACTGCTTGAAACCCACAGTGAAGCTTATTCCGATGCATTACAAAAACGTTTAAATACCATCGTGGTGAACGCTTCCGGCATTGCTCTGGATGAACTGGGGCAAGTGGATGTTATGGTAGCGAATTCTTTTGTGGACGCTGCCCGGAATCTTTTAAAAAAAACCGGACTGCAAGCAAGCGATATTGCAGCGATTGGCAGCCATGGTCAAAACATTCGGCACGGAGCCGATGCAACAACCCCTTTCACCCTGCAGATCGGCGACCCGAATACCATAGCCAGTCAAACGGACATTAAAACAGTTGCTGACTTCCGACGTAAAGACATTGCTCTGGGCGGACAAGGCGCACCGCTCGCCCCCGGGTTTCATCAAGCCGTGTTTGCATCTTCTGAGTATGACCGCGCGGTCGTGAACATTGGCGGCATCAGTAATATGACCCTAATGCAAAAAGATGGAAGTGTTAGTGGACACGATTGCGGACCGGGTAACACCTTAATGGACTTGTGGGCACAAAAACATATTCAAATGCCATTTGATCACAGTGGTGCCTGGGCGCAAATGGGACAGGTTGAAGCAACCTTGTTATTGCAATTGATCACAGATGACTATTTTAAATTGGCCCCTCCAAAAAGTACTGGTCGCGAATATTTTAATTTGGACTGGATGCAAGACAGTCTGTGTAATTTTCCAGATCTTGATCCGATGGACGTGCAAGCGACATTATGTGACTTGACCGCTCAATGCATCGCTCGCGATATAAATTCCGCCCTTCAGGAAAAAGATCTGGATATAGATGCGGTGTATGTTTGTGGCGGAGGCGCACACAATAAATTTTTGTTGCAACGACTGGAGTCCATGATTCCTTGCCAGGTGTACTCCACGCAGACTCTGGGCGTGCATCCTGACTGGGTGGAAGCTATGGCGTTTGCCTGGCTGGCAAAACAGACAGTTACACAACAAGCCGGAAACATTCCGGAAGTTACCGGCGCTCGGCGCGCAGCTGTACTGGGCGGCATCTATATTCCTTGACTAACACATAAACTGCCGATCAATTTATTGATCGCATTATTAACAAGTATTGTCGAAATCAGTCCGGAACAGCATTTATAATGATTAAATGAATGATGCAGGCATAACAATTGAATCCAATAACAAACAATTCGATCAGCGATTTTACAATCGCGAACTAAGTCTGCTCAAGTTTAATCATCGTGTTCTGGCCCAGGCTGAAGACCCGCAAGTACCCTTACTTGAGCGTTTGAAATTTCTGTGCATCGTCAGCAGCAACATGGACGAGTTTTTTGAAGTGCGGGTTGGCGGACTCAAGCAAAAACTCAAACTCAACACCAGTAATCTGAATATAGACGGCCGCACTACCCGTGAATTGGCCGAACAAGTTAATGCTGATGCGCATCAGCTTATTCAAAAACAATACGCTGTTTTGAACCAGCAATTGTTGCCCGATCTGCAACAACATGGCATTCGCCTGAAAAAATCGGAAGATCTGGATTCCTTTGAAAAAGACTGGTTGCACGATTATTTTGTCGAACAGGTCTTGCCAATTCTAAGCCCAATTGCCCTGGATCCGGCCAGGCCTTTTCCAATGCTGTTGAACAAGGCCCTGAATTTCATCGTGCGCATTGATGGTAAAGATGCCTACAAACGCAAAACCAATCTCGCGATCATCCCGATACCGCGCAGCCTGCCGCGTGTTATTGGTATACCCAGCGATGACGAGATGGTTTTTGTTACCCTGGCCACAGTAATTCGCTTATTCCGCGACCTGATCTTTCCAGGTATAACCATTGAAAGCTGTCATTCATTCCGGGTTACACGGAACAGTGACTTGTTTTTGGATGACGAAGAAGTGGATGATCTGTTGCGCGCCGTCAAAGGCAAACTGGTCACACGTCATTATGGTGAAGCCGTGCGGCTTGAGACCTCGAGCGATTTCCCGCATGATATACAAACTTATTTACTCGAGTTATTTCACCTGGATGAAAGTGACCTGTTCAAGGTTGATGGCCCGATCAACATGCATCGTCTTATGCACTTGTACGAATTATGTGATCGGCCGGAATTAAAATACCCGGCTTTCAAAGCCTCCATGCCCAACGCCTTGAGCCATCAGGAAGATTATTTTTCGGTCATCGCTGAACGCGACGTATTGGTGCACCACCCTTATCAGTCATTTGCCACAGTGCTGGAATTCATGCGCCAGGCCGCTGTGGATCCAGGTGTGCTCGCCATTAAACAAACTTTGTATCGCACTGAAGTGGATTCACCCGTGATCGATGCGCTGGTTAAAGCCGCACAAAACGGTAAAGAAGTCACGGTAATTGTGGAATTGATGGCGCGCTTTGACGAGGCGCGCAATGTCGAACTGGCCGATCATTTGTACGCGGCCGGGGTACATGTTTTGTATGGAGTGGTCGGCTTCAAAACCCACGCCAAAGCCTGTCTGGTTTTACGACAAGAAGAAGACCAACTCAGACGCTACGCGCATTTAGGCACTGGCAACTATCACCCTGGCACCGCGCGCATGTACACAGACTACGGGATCTTCACCTCGAATGAAAAAATTACCAAAGATTTAAATCAGTTGTTTTTACAACTCTCGAGTCTTGCTCCGGATCCAGACAACGAAATATTACTGCAAGCACCGTTCTTTATGTTTAACGAATTTCTGAAACGCATTAAGAAATGCGAAAAAGCCGCACGCGCAGGAAACCCGTCCAGAATTATTGCCAAAATAAATTCACTCACTGAACCTAATATCATTGAAGCCCTTTACAAAGCTTCTCAGGCTGGAGTAAAGATCCAACTCATTGTTCGCGGCATATGTTGTTTGCGTGCACGGGTTCCAGGCTTATCAGAAAACATTGAAGTGCGTTCGATTGTCGGGCGTTATCTTGAACATACCCGGGTGTATTATTTTGACTACGGCAGCAAGAATGAAGATGGCGACAAGAATCT
>JABDMI010000045.1 GCA_013001575.1 Gammaproteobacteria bacterium | reverse complement strand
TCATGAAATTAAAAGCTATCGTGACAAGCAGTCTGGTCAGTCTTAGCCTGCTACCAACTCAAGTAATATTCGCAGAGAGTAGTTCTGTGGCAGAAGCCTTTAAAAACGGTAAAGCCAATACCTTACTACGCTATCGCCTGGAAACTGTTGAACTCGAAGGGTTCGACGAAGAGGCATTGGCCTCAACCTTAAAGGGGCGCTTGAGTTTCAAGACAGATTCTTATAAGAACTGGTCGCTATTTACTGAATATGACACAGTCGTCGCATTAGGTGGGGAACAATACAACAGCGGCATGGGTACCAGTGGCGCGTATCGTGCCATCTATCCGGTGGTTGCTGATCCGGATGGCTCTGAAGTGAATCAAGCTTATCTGGCATATTCTGGCTTTAGTGACACCACCATCAAGGTCGGACGACAACGGATTCTACTCGATAATCAACGTTTTGTCGGCGGGGTCGGTTGGAGACAGAATGAACAGACCTATGACGGTCTTTCCGTGGATACCAAAGTTTCCGGTGTTGGTATGAAGTATGCATACATCACCAATGTTAACCGTATTTTTGGTGAAGATGTAGCGGCCGGTGGTAGTAAATCAAATACGCATTTATTAAATGTTGGTAAGAAGTTTTCAGCAGGCCAATTGACCGGTTACTTTTATGGAATTGACAATGAAGATCAATTAGCCTTTTCAACCAGTACCTTAGGTGTGAAATGGGCGGGCAAAAAATTGTTTGGAAATCCAAATTTTTCTTATGGTCTTGAGTATGCAAGCCAATCGGATGCTGCCGACAGTCCTTTGGATTACACTGCAGATTACTTACGTCTGGATGCTGCTTATAAGTTTAAGCCTGTGAAATTTTATGTCGGTTATGAAGTATTGGGTAGTGATGATGGAGTTGCCGCATTTAGAACACCGCTCGCGACTTTACATGCATTCAACGGATGGGCGGATAAATTCCTGGGTACGCCGAATACCGGTTTAGAAGATGTATTTGTCGGTATCAGTGGTCAAGCAGGACGTTTCAAGTGGAACGCGAAGTATCATGATTTCACCTCAGATGTTAATGGTCTGGATTTTGGCAACGAACTGGATTTTTCGATTGGTACCAAGATCGCTAAAAACTACAATGTCCTCCTAAAATATGCGGACTTCAGTGCAGATGACGATGGAGGCTCTGATGTGAGTAAGCTATGGGTAATGCTGCAGGCGAAATTCTGAGCCTTTAAGTAATAATTAAGTATCAGCATCAACCAACACTAACAAGCCTCTTTGTTGAAAGAGGCTTGTTAGTAATTAGGCTAAAGATTTTAACTGCTCATAATCCCTTGGTCGTAGGTTCGAGTCCTACCGGGCCCACCATTACTTTATACCCCATACATCCTGTTTTAGAGTGTATGGCTTATATTGTTCTACCGTCTTAGATCTTCTGTGTGTGCTGCGGGTGTGTTTTTGTAGATAGATTTCTGCATGAATTAGGCATTGTTTTTTCTCACTCACTCAGAGGCGGCATTTCACATGTTTCTGTCATAGAACTGTTGAACTAGTCAACTTCCATAACACTGACATTCAATTTATTTGATCCTGTCCTATATAAACCCGCCTCTTTATTAGAGTTGAATTCTACAAAGGTCAGTCAGCTTCAATAGATATATTCCATAATTAGTGTTAGTTAATTCACCTAGCCGTCCACCCGCCATCAACTTTCAAACTGGTACCGGTGATCATATTGGCTGCTTCTGAGACTAGGTAAACGACAGCATTGGCAACATCATGCGGTTGTCCGATCTTTTGCATCGGGATCATGCTCATTACAAAATCGTAGAATTCCTTATTTTCCAGCATTGGTTTAACCAGTGGAGTTTCAATGAAAGTCGGGGCGACTGAATTAACCCGAATGTTGTGTGGCGCGAGCTCAACACCCAGTGCTTTGGTAAATCCTTCAATAGCGTGTTTGGTTAAACAATAGATACTGCGTTTGGGAGAACCGATGTGTCCCATTTGCGAACTGATATTAACAATACTGCCGGTTAAGTTCTGTTTCAGCATGTTTTGCACAACGGCACGGGTGATGGTTACTGTGGACCGCACATTCATATTCAGCATGTGATCCAGGGATTCGTCATCTACTTCGTGAATGAGTTGAGGAACATTGGTACCCAGATTGTTGACTAGAATTGTGATCTCTGGATTTTCTGCCAGAAAATCCAGAAAGTCCCGACTGGTCGCATCCATTTGAACGCCGGTCAAATTTTCTCCGGTTTCAGCATGGAGAGTGTCGAGATCTTCTTGGGTACGAGCAACGGCATATACATTTGCTCCACATAAAGCCAGTTGTTTCGCGCATTCGCGCCCTATGCCTTTGCCGGCGCCTGTGACCAGTGCAACCTGATCTTCGAGCAAGTGTGGGTTGAAAATTGGCTTGGATGACTTCGGATTCATAGTAAATTCAAATATTTGATGGATAATTGTTTAGTAATTGCTATTTTATACTAAAAATAACAGGGAGTTACTTATTGCATTCGAAGTCAAAATAATCTAGGATTATTTATTACATTCGTATTATCTTCCATTTGAGGTCATCATGATCAAAAAACTTAAAACCGGAATCAGTCAAGAGCAAGCAGCAAGCGATAATGCCAAAACACAGCAGATCGTTGAAACCATGTTAGCGGATATTGAAAATCGTGGCGATACAGCCGTGCAAGAATATGCTGCAAAGTTTGATGGCTGGGATAAGCCGACCTTTCGATTGACGCGTGAAGAAATTGATGCCTGCTACGATCGACTGGATGAGCAAACCAAAGATGACATCAAGTTCGCCCAGGCGCAGGTCAAGAACTTTGCACAACACCAGAAAGATGCACTCCAGGATATTGAAGTAGAGACTTTACCGGGGGTGATCCTGGGACATAAGAATATTCCGGTGAACAGTGTGGGTTGTTATGTACCTGGTGGCAAATTCCCGATGGTAGCGTCCGCTCACATGAGTGTAGCAACGGCCAAAGTAGCTGGTGTTAAACGCATTATTGCCTGTGCGCCGCCATTTAAAGGCGAGCCGCATCCGGCCATTGTAGTCGCCATGGACATGGCTGGTGCCAATGAAATTTATTGTTTAGGTGGAGTGCAAGCGGTCGGTTCCATGGCCTTGGGTACCGAAACCATTAAACCAGTCGACATGCTGGTTGGTCCGGGTAATGCTTTTGTAGCTGAAGCCAAGCGTCAATTGTATGGTCGTGTTGGTATCGACCTGTTTGCCGGCCCAACCGAAACACTGATAATCGCTGACGACACCGTTGACGGTGAATTGTGTGCAACCGATCTTTTAGGGCAGGCCGAACATGGAATTAATTCTCCTGCAGTACTTTTAACCAATTCCGAGCAATTGGCAAAAGACACCATGGAGCAGGTTGAAGTGCAATTAAAAACCCTTCCTACCGCAGATACCGCCGGCAAATCCTGGGCCGATTACGGACAGGTTATCGTATGTGACACTTACGAAGAGATGCTGGAAGTGGCAGACGAGTTAGCTTATGAACATGTTCAAGTAATGACAAAAGACCCGGACTATTTCCTGGATAACATGACTAACTATGGTGCTTTGTTTCTGGGTCGCGAGACCAATGTCTCTTACGGTGATAAAGTCATTGGCACCAACCATACGCTTCCGACCATGAAAGCAGCGCGTTATACTGGCGGTTTATGGGTCGGTAAATTTATAAAGACCTGTACTTATCAAAAAGTGACTGAAGAAGCCTCTTTGCATGTTGGTGAATACTGTTCGCGTTTATGTGAATTGGAAGGCTTTATGGGACACAAGGCACAAGCAGATATCCGGGTAGAGCGCTATGGAAAAAAATTCAAAAAAACCGCCTAAAAATAAAAAAGCCAAAATCACTAGATTAAAGACTCCAGTTGTTAAATCCGGTAAACGGGCGACGTCTTACGATGTAGCGCATTTGGCCGGTGTGTCGCAGTCGGCAGTCTCGCGATGTTTTAAACCCGGGGCTAGTGTGTCGGCAAAAACCCGGGCCAAAGTTGAAAAGGCAGCTAAAAAACTGGGATATCAACCCAATGCCATAGCGCGTGGCCTGATCACCCGGCGCTCTAACATCGTCGGGGTTATTATCAGTGACCTGACCAACCTGACCTATCCTGAAGTGCTTTCACACTTAAGTCATCAATTTGAAAATAAAAATGTTCGTATCCTGTTGTTTACTTTAAGTCGGCAAAGTGATGTGGATAAGGTGCTTGACCAGATCTGGCAGTATCAACTCGATGGCATTATTGCTGCTGCCCAATTTACTCATGAACAGATCGCTGCTTGTGAAGATCGCGGTATACCTCTGGTTTTTTATAACCGCTTGTATCCTGAAAGCACGATCTCATCGGTGTGTTGTGACCACCAGGAAGGCGAACGTTTATTGGTAGACGGTCTCATAAAAAATGGCAGACGTTCGGTAGTCGTTATGAGTGGCCCAAAAGATTCAGCGGTAAGTACTGCTCGCACTCGCGGTGCGATCAATCAATTGGACAAACATGATGTTAGTTACATAAAAGTCGAAGGTGATTACAGTTATGACACGGCCGTTGAACTGGTTCGCGACATTATGGATTCGGATACCTTTCAACCGGATGCGTTCGTGTGTGCCAATGACAGCATGGCAATAGGTTGTATTGATGTGTTGCGTAATGAATATGATATCCGCATACCGCAACAAATCGCCGTGGTTGGATTTGATGGTGTGAATGCAGCCAGCTGGATCAGTTACGATCTCACTACCGTTGTGCAACCGGTGCAACGCATGGTGGAAGCAGCGGTGAATATGTTGATTGAACGCATTGAAGATCCGGAAATACCTGCTGAAAAAAGGCTTTTTGCCGGCCAGATCAAACTTGGCGCCAGTGCACTACTCGAATAATCGCACGAAGTGAGCGAACAAAACGACAAGCCATCTTTATTACCATTGGTTTTAGTTCCCGGAAGCTTGTGTGATCAAAGATTATTTGCACCACAGATAAACCATTTTTCTAAACAGCGGCCGGTCTATGTGGCTGACGTGACTCAGTCCAATTCAATCTCTTATCTGGCCAGTGATGTTTTAGGCACAATAAAGGGAGCATTTGCACTGGCAGGTTTATCCATGGGTGGAATTATTGCCATGGAAGTGATGCGTCAGGCACCAGAGCGAGTTGACCGTCTTGCCTTACTCAATACCAGTTTTGGCAGTGAGCCAAGCGAAAAACAGAATATTCGTCAACAACAAATGGATCTTGTAAACCGGGATGGAATGACTGGCTTAATAAGCCTGGTTGAGGACTATTATTTTCCAAAGTACCTGGCAAAAAACTGTGCATATGCTGCGGATATTAAAAGGACAGTAATAGACATGGCAAATGATGCCGGGATTGAGGTGTTCAACAAGCAATGGGAAGCTCTTTTGCATCGGATCGATAGTACGGAATCTTTACAAAGAGTGGATGTACCAACCTTGATACTTTGTGGCGAAGAGGACGTTTTATGCAAACCAAAGATCCATCAAAAAATGGCTGAATTGATTCAAGAATCACATTTGGAGATCCTTCCGGATTGTGGGCACTTGAGTACCCTGGAAAAACCCGATATGGTGAATCGCTCCTTACAATTCTGGTTACAGAGAATAAAGTAAAAATATGACTATCAATAACAAACCGAACAATTTTCGTCAGCGACTTTTAAGTAATGAGCTCTTGATCGGAAGTTTTGTCAAAACGCCTAGCATGATGGTGTGCGAGGTTTTGGGGCAAACTGAGCTGGATGCCATATGTCTGGACGCAGAACATGCACCGTTTGATCGAAAAGACATTGATGCCTGTTTATTGGCATTACGAAGCAGCCATAAAACTTCTCTGGTTCGTGTAGCTTCTTCAAGTCCCGAGCATATTTTAAATGCTCTGGACTGTGGTGCCACTGGCGTGGTGGTTCCACATGTTGATAGCATGGAGAAGGCTCAGGCTTGTGTGAAAGCCGCCCGGTATGGAAAAGGTCGCGGCTATGCGGGGTCTACACGTGCGGCGAGATATGGCAAAAACAGCATTCAGGAGAACTTGGAGATCAGTCGTAACGAGTCCTGTGTCATTGCCCAGATCGAAGACCTTGGCGGAGTTGATAATATTGAAGCGATTGCTGCCGTTGATGGCATTGACTGCTTGTTTATCGGTATGATGGATTTGAGTATTGCTTATAGTGCTGCTGGTCCTAAAGAACCACAGGTGATCGCGGCAGCAGAACAGGTTTGTAAAGTCGCCGTCGCTGCAAATCGACGTTTAGGAATCTTTGTGTCGAATAATGACGATATTCCTTTTTGGGTGGAGCGAGGTGTGTCTCTGTTTTTATTACAATCCGATCATGGTTTTATTAAAAAGGGTGCTGCTGCTTTGTTTGCAGATGCAAACAAGCATTTTTAACATACATTTCACACAACACATAAATAAACTCAGAATTAAAAAATAAATAACGAATAAATTCGGGAAAGTCTTATGGCAAATTTTGGTGCGTTGAACTGGTCTATCGTGATCGTATACTTGATCGCGAACCTGACTCTGGGTTGGTATATGAGTCGCAGGGTACATACATCGGACGATTATTACCTGGGTGACCGTTCTGCACCCTGGTGGGCGATCGGTATATCAGTCATGGCGACTTATGTGAGTGCTTTGTCGTTTCTAGGAGGACCCGCCTGGGCTTACGGGGATGGTATGGCCGCTCTAGCCATTCATGTGAATTACGCGCTGGTTATTTTTGTTTGTGTGGTTTTCTTTATACCATTTTTTTACAACAGTGGCGTGGCTTCAATTTATGAGTATTTGGAAAAACGCTTTGGGCCGGCGTCACGTAGTGTAATGTCCATTCTCTTCATGATCTCAATGACTATTGGTGCGGCCTCGATCATGACGGCTACAGCCATTGTAATCACCTTTGTGACGGGCATTGATACCAAAACCGCGATCGTCATGATGACGGCGATTGTTGTGGCGTACACCATGATGGGTGGGATGAACGCTGTTATCTGGACCGATGTTTTGCAGGGTATCATACTGGTTGTAGGTGCGGTGATCGTCTTACTGGCATTGTTGAGTCAGGTTGGGCCATTTACCGAAGCACTTTCATTTCTGGATACGCATGGCAAGTTGAATCCGATCAATATGGATTGGGATATATCTATTCCACCCACGATCTGGGCCGGCGTGATCGCTATGACTTTGTATCACATCACGGTTTATGGCACCAACCAGTTCATGGTACAACGTGCCTTGGCAGCGAAGAATATTGGTGAAGCGAAGAAATCCTATATGGTCATGGGTTTTGTGGCGTTCTTTTTATATTTTATGTTTTTCTTTATCGGCGCTTTGCTGTTTGTTTTTTACAAAGGCGAAGCCTTTGATCAACCGAATGAAATTATCCTGACCTTTGCGAATTATCTAGCGATACCGGGATTGCTTGGCATTATCGGCGCTGCAATTTTATCGGCGTCAATGTCAAGTTTGTCATCAGCATTAAATTCATTGTCTACTGTTTCGGTGTTGGATTTTTATCAAAAATATTTTAATAAAGATGCCGACGAAAAACATTATTTAAGCTCTTCTCGCGTACTCACTGTGTTGTGGGGCTTGATGATTATTCCTATCGCGATCGCGTTCGCCGACAGTAAAGGTTCAATATTGGAGGTGCTTTCCAAAGCTGCCTCATATTTCGTCGGTGCGAAACTGGCTATGTTCGGTATGGGCTTTTTCTCTAAACATACTACCGAACGAGGCTTGCTGATTGGAGTGGCAGCGGGTTTTATTGGGTTAATGTTCTTTGTGCCACTTGATGTATTTAAGCCTATTGTTGACCCGGTTTGGAATGCAATCGGTGTAGATAGACCAACAATTGCCTGGCCATGGTTTGCGGTAATAGGCGGCGCGATCAATATCGCGGTTGCATGGATTGCGAGTGTTGTTTTAGACGGATTTCAAAAAGACTGGCATCCACAAAGTGTGCCAGGTCAGAAGTTGTTATTTAAAGCAGAGGGTAGAGCGGAGAAACAGGACGGCTGGTATGTGGTGCCAGGTAAAGTTGAGCCGGTAGTGTGGAGCCTGCCAGTATTCTTTGTGATTATTATTGCGTTTTTGGCTTGGTTTGGGACTTTGGGGTAAACAGCAATTTGCGATTGACTTAGCTCTGAATAAGGGTTATTGATTCTGTACGATTGAGAATATCCAATCCCTGTTGCAATAGCCAATAAGGAATATCAATCAACACCCAATTCTCAGCCAACTTATCGCCATCACGCCGATAAACATCCACAACGCGCATATCGGCTTTCACATCACTGGCCGGTAAACCCATTAAGCCACCTGTGGGTGTGTTACTCAGGTTCGGCCAGCCAAAAAAGCAGGCGTAGTTGCCTTCGGCAAAGCGACTGACATGGCCATTAAACACCTTATCTTTTAAATTTTCCCTAAAAGGATACTGATGTTGTTCCTGATATCGTGGAATGGTGTAACTTGCACCAATTCCTTCAGGGCCGTACCAGATCATGTCCTTGTGCCAGGTGCGTTCCAGCACTTCAGGCGGACAGCGTCCATCGGGATTGTCGTTTTGTTCAGTGAGATCGGCGATCATGCGATTGAGCAGATTTACAGTATTGACGGCCTCTTGCGGGTCCTGTGCGTCAAATAACAAACCATCATGCGTACGCGGCCCAGGATACATAAATGAGGCTCCAGTCTGTAATGGCAGGGGATTGATGCCTGCTTGGGTCATCACATCAATAATGTCGCAGAAAAAACCGGTTCTTACAATCTTGCCATTACGTACACAATTGAATTCTGCATAGCGTAAAAAACCCATTTTTCTAGTTGCTGGAATACCTAACCAGGGTTTATCGCGTAAACCCAAAAAGTGCCCCATACTCATCACCCATACATCACCTTCCTGATCGGGCGTGATCTCGCCGTCCATGCGACTCAGTTCTTCTGTGGTAACTGTATTAATGCCTGCAATAAAAATATCTTGTCGTCGTTGCAATGGTTCCCATGCTTCATACAAAGGCTTCCATAACTTAGCAGCGACGGCTTCAGCTCCTTGCAAGCGATTAAAGGGGTGCACACCAAAGAACTCATAGTCATCACTTACATACTTTGCAAGGACATCGCCAACAGTTTCTGCCGAGGCGTTTTGCATATCCTGCTGAAAATCGAGCATGAGTTTTTTGCTGTCTTGTAAGTTTTGCATGTTATTGACGACGGTTATTTTTTGGTTTTAGTCTTCTAGCTTATAGAAATTTTTACAGTTATGTTGAAACAGGTTAATTTTTTCAATATCACTTAGCCCCTGACAAAGTTCAAGATAACTCCACCACAGCTTATCGTATGGCCCATAGAGTTTATCGACCGGAAAATTGGAGCCGAACATCACCCGTTCAGTGCCAAACGTCTCAAGCACAGTATCGAAGACTGGTCGCAGGCTTTCTACGCTCCATTCACGATCAAACATGCCAAGTCCAGACAGTTTGCAGTGAACATTAGGTAGTTTTGCGAGCTGTAGCAGACCCTGCTGCCAAATTTTCCAGCCTTGCGAATCACGATACCAGGGGGAACCGGCATGACAAATTACAACTTGTAGATGTTCCAGGTTTTTCAGAATTTGATACATTTTTTTCATTTGATCTGGAATTATTTGTAAGTCAAAACTCAAGTTACGCATGGCTAATTCTTTCAGTCCCTTATGCCACTCAGTATTCGACAATAATGAACTGGTTCCATGTTGCGCGTCTTCTTCCGGGTGACGTCCTATAATCTGTCGAATGCCTTTTAAAGCACTGTGTTCCTGTAGTTGATCAAGGCTTGCATTTCGGTCTTTGTTCTCCAGGTCACAATACGCCACAATTGCATGAGGAAACCCGTGTTCATCAGAACAGTTTTGCAACCAGGCTGTCTCAGCTAATGGGTCATCTGCACCTACCTGAATATGCACACTTTTTTTAACCGGCAGGGCATTAATGTCGGATTGAAAATCCTTGGCCAAATAATTTTTCTGGATAGGGGCCGGATCACCAAAAAAGCGTTTCACGCCTTTTGCATTTAACCAGGGATATTCAACACTAGAGAGATTCCAGAGATGGTGATGGGCATCGTAAATGGTGTATGGAAATTTTGCGTTGTCTTTTTCCATTCTGATTAAGTTAAGCTTGCGACTGAAAGCGGGCGCGATAGATTTGGGTCAGGATGGCTAGCTCATCAAATACCGCCCATTCTTCAATAATTTTTCCATCAACAATATGATAGTGACTTATGCCCATTACCAAAATGGGAGCATTAGTAGGCTCGCCATATAATTTATCACCAGTATGATTTGCACTGAATGTCCAGCGGGCAGCAACATGCACACCTTCTTGTGTGTCTTCAGGGCGTACTCTGTAGGCCTGTTTAGAGACATGATCTACACGACAGCGAGTCTCGGAAAATGTATCAATAAATGCTTGATAAAAGTTCTTAATGTTTTCGGGTCCGATCAGCTCTCGATTTGCCGAACCATGAAATTGAGCACTTTCAGAATAAGCCAGTTCTACTTCATTGAGCGCGCCATGATTCCAAATCTTTTGCAAAATAGCAGTAATGAATTTTTCTTCATTACCAATGGCATCGTCAGGATAGGGCTGTGAATTGGCGGCATCCTTATTGTCAGTTGCGGCAATTCGCTCAAACTCACTTTGCATCCATTCTGAAAAACGCGCTTGTGGTTCGATGCGTGCTAGTTGTTGTGCAATTATCTTGGGATCAAAACCCAGTTGTTCAACAAAAGAATAATTATCTCTAACCAACCACTCTTTGAAAATTTTATTATTCTTTGCCACGCAATGGGCAATCACCTTGAATTCAGCATGATTGCCTGTCGCCTTACCAAGTTCATTATCACCAAGATGGGTCATTTTGGTGTTGATCAAATGCGAGCTGTGAAAACCGTCTTCGGCGTTACCGCTACAGATCACCGCATCGGCATCCAGGGTTCGATCCGGAAACGCAGCCTGTGTTTTATTGGTGTTCTCGATCACTTCATCGGCACCGACAGCCATACCTGACAGCATGTATACAGGGCAGTCTTTCGAATAGTATGCTTCACATAGCTCCGGTTGCTTGCCTTCCCAGATCCAATAGGTGATCTTTAAAATATAATCGATAAAATCATTAAATTCTGGATCAAAACCTTGTAGTTCTGATGAGTTGATATTCGGCATAGATTTGTGATCGTTCTTATGAGCTTTGGTTCTGTGAGTATTAACTAAATTCAGCCGCATCAGGGTTATTGCCACGACGCACAACAATTATATCGGCTAATTTTTCAGTATCGTTAGAATAGCTACGTGACATCCCGATGGGGGCAGAAAACAGGTCGCCGGGATTTAGTTTGAATGCTGTTTCCGGGGTACTTACAGTAAGTGTTCCCGAATGTACAAATACTACTTCTTCTTCGCTTCGTGTGTGACTTGGTATTTTGCCACCGGGTTGGATCTGAAGTCGTCGTACCTGAAAGTTGTGCGGCCAACCCATTTTACCGGCACCAATATTTTCATTGGCGTTGTCAACTCCGATGACTGCATATTCACTGACTTTGTTATTGCCCAGATTGCTTTCGGGCATGCCTTGAAGTTCATTCTCAAATAGCACACAGTTAAGAAAATCCTTTTTTGTTAACGTGGCGAATTGTTCAAGATCATCGTCGGATGTGGGCGTTGCAATCAAGCCGTCAGCAGGAATTTTATCACCGGCAGCGGTATCAATTAGACGACCATCTTCCAGTAAGACCAACCCATGACCGGCAGCTGCTTTAAATACATATGGCGCCCAAATTACATTTCCAGCGGTACCATCATCGCTTTGTCCAAGCACCGAGAATAAAAAACTATCGTCCGGGCCAACATTCTCAAAACCACGAAAGACCTGGGTAGGAATGGAAATGGTGTCGCCAGCTTTTAAAATAACCTCGCCATCAGAGCCGTCATGACCCCAAGTAAATTTCCACTCGCCTTTATGCACAAAAAAAACTTCTTCGGTGTCGTGACTGTGGTGTGAGTTTTTACAACCGTGTGGCTGACGTGCTCCGCCAATATCAAATCCATGAGGGATATTTATATGTACTACTTGTCCTGGGTTCTCGGCCACACCGCCACCAATCAAACAAAAATTTTCTTTTTTGTCGCTCCCCGGTGTACGCGCGTCTATGAAAGCAGTCTTGCATGGTATTAATTCATCAAAACGCAAGATAAGATCATTTATTGAATAGAGCGTAGTTTGTTTGGCTCGCATGTGGTCCCGTTTTTTATGAATGGCGGTGGCTTAATTAGCCTACATATCTTAATGTACTTCGAATGCAAATTGCAATTAATTTTTCATCAAGTTGTGACAGAATTTCACAAAAATAGAGATAAAAGAGGCGTTTTTCTGTCAATTGGTTAAATTATATGGTGGATTTATTACGCTAATTAGCAATAAATTGATGTCGAAGTTGTTGGAAAATCCTATTGTAAAGTCATTAAAATATAATAAAAACAATAAGATAAATATTTTGTTTATTATCGGAGCAGATTAAATTTGACTATAAATTGCATACGGAGTACAAATAGCGCTTAGATATTTCGTAATAACATGCATTAAATCTATTCTTTGGGAGCTAAAATGAAACTAATTTCGATAAAAAAGTCTCTAGTTAAAGCCACTGTTATCAGTGCAATGGCAGGAGTCACATTTACTAGCGTTTATGCCGGCGAGCTTGAAGAAGTTATTGTGACGGCAACTAAACGTGCAGAAAGTGTGCAAGATATTTCCACAGCTGTGACGGCTGTTAATACTGAAGCCCTCGAAATGGGCGGGATCGTCGACCCGAAACGTCTGGGTCTGATCGTGCCGGGTTTACAAGTTGGTTACTCTGGCGGTGAAGCTCGTTTTGCAATACGGGGCTCACGTACGAACTCGGTTGGTCCTGGCTTTGAACAGGTTGTTGGTGTGTTTGAAGACGGAATTTACCAAAATACGACTTCTTCAGCTTTATCGAGCTACCTGGATGTAAATCGAGTTGAAGTATTGCGTGGACCACAGGGTACCCTATATGGTCGTAATACATTTGCTGGTGCGATTAACATTCATAACAACGAGCCTAATACCGATGAAGTTGAAGGACACATTAAATTCCAATACGGTGATTACAGTGAAACTCGCATAGAAGGTGTGGTAAATCTTCCTGTTTCGGATACCTTTGCTGTCAGAGTTGCCGCTTTAACCGATACGCATGATGGTTATATTGAAAATACTTTCTCTCCTGGCACAGAAGATGACCTGCATGACAAGGACTCCCAGTTGTGGAGAGTCACTGCAAAATGGGATGCGACCGATAAGTTATCTGCGACCTTGCGTATTTCCGGGTCTGATGATGAGTCCAATGGTTCGGCAATTTGGGGTTATAGACAAATTGGTTGTTATCGTAACGATGGTGACGCTACTACGGCTTCAGGTAATGCAGCTGTAGCAACTTTTGTGAATCAACATTGTTATCAGCCAGGAACAAATAATAGTCCAAGCAATCTGCCAATTGATCCTAATGATCCCAACGCGCCGGCGAGACCAGGAATTGTAGCTACACAACAGGATGCGGGACCTTACTCAATTTCTAGAAATACACCATCAGCTTTGAATTCAGAGTCTTCTGCAATCAATTTACAATTTGACTATGACATGGATTGGGCGACTTTGAAATTTATAGGAGCACAGAGTAATTTCAAAAACCTGCAATACTACGATACTGATTACAGTGATGGCAGTTTTCAGGGTTCGGATAACCTGAACAATGGATTTGGTGGCTATGATCAAGATGAAGATACAACATCACTTGAAGTCCAACTCGCATCAAATGGCGAAGGTATGCATGACTGGGTAGCTGGCATTTATTCATTTACTTCAGAAAATGATTGGGGCTTTGGTTTCTTAAGCAATGGCGCTTATGTTCCTTATGGTTCCAACCGAGATACCTTCGACGCCGATGCACTTGCGGTGTTTGGAGAAGGAAGTTATTCGATCAGTGACCGCACACGTATTATTGCCGGATTACGCTGGAATGAAGATACAAGAACCCGTCAAGGCGCAAGTAGCGATAACAAATGGACTAAAACCACTTATAAAGCGGGTTTCGAGTATGATCGTAATGAAGACAGTATGCTGTATGGTACAGTCTCCACAGGTTACCGTGTAGGTGGTATTAACGGTAGCGGGGTTGTTGCTGCAGGTGCTCCGGAGATCTACGATCCGGAAAGTGTGACAGCGTTTGAATTAGGATATAAAACAATCTTAATGGATAATCAGTTAAAGCTTAATACGTCACTTTACTACAACGATTACACAGACATGCACGCTCAATCATTTGTAACTGCCTGTGTAGATCCAAACGATCTGACAACTTGTATTGCTTCCGAGTTTGTAGAAAATGGTGGTGAAGTTGAAGCCTCAGGTCTGGAAGTTGAATTCAGCTACAGACCAGACTCTCCATTCTTTGCTGATGGCACAGTTGCGTTCCAGAGCTCGGAATTTGGTACATACAACGTAAGAAGACAAGATGGTTTGGGTAATATTGAAGGCAGACAAGATGTAACTGCAGCGTTTGTTGAAGCACCCGACCTTTCATTTAAAGGCTGGACGCCTGCGCTAAACCCCGAGTTTTCAATGTCTTTACAATTAGGTTATGACATTGACATGGGTAACCGAGGTACTTTAACGCCGATGCTGCAAACTTCTTATACTGGAGAATACTGGGGCTTTGATGCAAATGTGCCTGGTTCAGAGCAAGATGCATTCACTAAATCAGATATTCGTCTAATGTGGTCTAGCCCGAGTGATAAACATGCTCTGGAAGCATTCGTTATGAATCTTGAAGACGAAGCTGTAATGACCCGTGCAATTGTATTTAACGTCGGTCAATCGGCAGTTCCTACCTCATCAATTCAAGCGAACTTTTCTGATCCACGGTTGTGGGGACTGAGTTATAAATATAAATTCTAATTTTGAGTTAGATGTTTAAGTAGTACAATTAAAGCCTCCCATGCGGAGGCTTTTTTTATCCTGTTGATCGAAAAGGGTTTTTATGGAAAAAATATTTTTTTTGTTAATCTTATTTTTTACATTCGCTTGCGTTTCAACTAGTCCTGAATCTGGCTTGGTAGAAAAAGTTAGTATTGAGGCTTTACAAAATGAAACATTTAACGCTGAGTTTAAATTAGAAAAAGAGTTATTAACAACGGATAGCTACAAATCGTCTTTAGTGAGTTATTCATCAGATGGGTTAAAAGTTTTTGCTTTGATAAATAAACCCGTTACTGTAGCGCCAGAAAAAGGATATCCAGTATTAATATTCGGTCATGGTTTTCACCCGACCCCGAAAGAATATGGCGTAAGTAGCAGTACCGGGAAAGACTGGCGGCCTGGTGATTATTATCGCGGTATTCCAGAGACCTTTGCGCGCAACGGCTATCTGGTAGTAACGCCAGATTATCGCGGTCACAATGCGTCTGAAGGGTTCGATTTCACCAAAAAGAGTTTTTTAGCGTCCAGTTTCTATGCGCGTGATGTTCTGAGTTTGATATCAGGTTTAAATTCGTTGCCTGATGCAGATATGGATAATATATTTTTTATGGGGCACTCAATGGGAGGGGATGTTGGACTGAAAGTATTGTTGGCGAATGATCAAATTAATGCTGCCAGCTTATGGGCTCCTATGGTTTCGAGTACTTATCAACAAGCACTTTATTATGGCAAATACTATGATCAGGAAAATGACAAAGTTGATGTGGATGTAATGCAAAGTTATCTTGACAAGATTGAGGAAATATATACATCACTTCCTATGCCTGTAAAGTATGCCGATGTTGACCCGATCGAACATATAAACGAATTATCCACACCGGTCATTATTCACCACGCACGTAACGAGACTGCAGTTCCCTATATTTGGTCTGAAAGCCTGGTGGCCAAATTGCATCAACTGAACAAGGAGTATGAGCTTTATACTTATGATTCAGCGAATCACCTTTTCAAAGACGAAAACTTGAAATTGGCTTTCGAAAGAGATCTGGCATTTTTTAAAAAATATCAAGCCCAATACTAAGTCAACTCACCAAAGCTGCACCTTCTGAGAGACTTTTTAATTTTGCGTAGGCAATATCCGGAGCAATTGCCCCAAAGCCTGCAAAAGTACCAAAGCCACAATCAGAACCGGCTATGACCCGTTCCATTCCGACGATATTTGTAAATTTTCGTATGCGCTGAGCTACCAGTTCCGGATGTTCAACAAAGTTAGTGGTGCTGTCGATCACGCCGGGAACCAGGATTTTGGTATCAGGGATGTCTTTCTTGCGTTCTTGAAATACAGTCCATTCGTGCGCGTGACGAGGGTTTGAGGTTTCAAATAATATTTGATGCGCATCTACTTTCATCAAGGTATCAAACATTTTTTTCATCGGGATGTCGCACACATGCGGCCCTTCATAATTTCCCCAGCAAATGTGCACACGCACTTTCGACGGATCAATATTGCGAATGGCATGATTCAGAACATCAACGTGTTGGCTGGCAATTTGTATAAACTCATCGTCGCTTATGTCGGTGAATAGCATATGGCGTGATAATGCAAGATCCGGACAATCCAGTTGCAAGTGTAGTCCTGCGCTAACAATTGCCTCATACTCGGCTTGCATAACCTCGCCAAGTACTTCCAGATATTTTTCACGGCTTGAATAGAAGTCGTTTTGTAAAAACAGGGAAATTACTCCAGGTGAAGCAGCATTCATAAAGCCCTGTCTTGCGTTTTGATTTTTAATCGCTGTGATTAAGTTATTGATGTCATTGTCGAGATCTTTACAGTCTTTTGGCTTGATTTCCGAAGTGCACATGGGTCTTGCATATTGTGGAGTGCCACCAGACTTGGCCAGTCGGTCTAAAAAATCGGGAAACATTTTCAGATCATTTGGAGCATTGCGCGGACTGTCACCTGAAAATCCGGTGTAACGGTCTTTCACATAAGTTGCATACGAGATCTTTGAAGTTTCACCATCTGAAACAATATCAATTCCGGCATCCATTTGTTTGGCAACCACCGTGCCGACATGTTTTGACATGGTCTGATCATATTCGGCCTGGTCAAATGTTTGTTGATTTTCTTTAGCAAAAATGAAGTCAACCACATCTTGTGAGCGGGGCAAAGAGCCGACATGGGTAGTTAATATTCTTTTTGTCATTGGATGTCCTAAGTGCTCATTTAAATTGGTTTTCATATTATAATGACTGCGAATGCAAAGTGCAGAAAAAAACGAAAACAACCAATGAATACTGAAACTAACAGGGCGCTTGTCCAGACACTCAGAAAGTCACAATACAATTTTGATCTTGATAATGTTTATAAGTTTTTGAGAGAGCTCTTTATTCCCGAGGCTGTGATTAATTTGTCTTTTCCATTTGAAACACTGCGAGGTGTGGACGAGTTTTTTACTAAAGCCTTAAAGCCTTTGCATCAGGCTATCCCGGATCTGGAACGTCGCGATACAATTGTGATGTCAGGCCCGGCAACAAATGGTAGTGACTGGGTTGGTTGTTGTGGATATTTTACCGGTACATTCTCAAGCCCGTGGCTTGACATCCCGCATACTGGTCATCAAGTCTCAATGCGCTTTCATGAATTTTATCGTATTGAAAATAATCGCATTGTCGAAATGCAAGCGCTTTGGGATATCCCAGAGTTAATGATGCAAGCAAATGCCTGGCCAATGAGTCCAAGTTTAGGGCGAGAGTGGCACGTACCCGGGCCGGCCACTCAGGATGGCCTTATGTCGGGACCACGCGACGAAGCTCGCTCTGCAGAAAGCCAACGAATTGTGCATGACATGTGTGATGCTTTGGGTAATCATGCAACAGGTGGTGTGGATGCTATGGGCTTGCCCGATTATTGGCATCCAAAATGTAGTTGGTATGGTCCGTCCGGAATAGGTACTGCCCGCGGAATTGCCGGATTTCGTAACTGGCATCAAATCCCGTTTTTAAACGCCTTGCCTGATCGAGTAGGTGATGCCGGAAAGGGCAACTTGTTTGCCGATGGGGATTACGTTGCCTTTACAGCTTGGCCTGGGATGTATATGACGGTGTCAGGCGATGGCTGGTTAGGGATTGCGCCGTCAGACAAAAAGATCTCAATGCGAAGTCTGGATTTTTGGCGAGTTGAGAAAAGCCTGATAAGAGAAAACTGGGTGTTGATCGATCTATTGCATGTTTATCATCAATTGGGCGTGGATGTACTGGGGCGTATGCGTGAATTCAATAAAGCCAAAACTGGTGAACTGTCTCCCTGAAAAACTATTTCTTTGTCTCTCCAATTCAAACTCTAATATATCAACTTGTGGAATTTTTATGAAAGGCTCACGACCAGAACAAGCGGTATTAACGAAAAATAATGACCTCGGAAAAACTGAAGAAACAATAAAAACCATAGATGCCATGGTCGATGGGTTAAATGATCATGATATTGAAAATATGGATCGTTTTTTTACCCAAGACTTTCGCTGGATGGGTAACACCGGTTGTGGTTATAAACAGGGTTTAAAAGAATTTCAGGATAACTGGCAAAAACCTTTTCAGGCAGCATTCTCCGATAAAGTCTGTATTGACGAAGCCCGTATCACCCAAGGCGAGTGGTGTGCTGCGTTTGGTCGTCAGGAAGCCCTACATTCTGGTGAGTTTATGGGTATTGCACCAACTAACAAACGCGTGGAAATTCGCTATATGGATTTCTGGAAAGTTGTTGATGGCAAGATCGTAGATAACTGGGTGAATGTGGATTTTCCATATGTTCTCAAACAACTGGGCGTGGATGTTTTTAATGGTGAGGGTTGGGAAAAATTTGATACCGGAAGTATGCAGGTCAGAAATGGAAGTTAAGCTTAAATGCTAAATTATATGAAGGGAATTAAATTCATTAATTGAGTAGTGAATCGCCACCATTTTCCTAGACATCTATCCCACCATTTTAAATCTTGCGAACCTGAAAACTCTCTACACCTAGATCAGCCGCGGCCAGCGTTCGTGCACGGCGTCTTCAAAGTTGGGTTCGATGGTCACTACATAAACCCGCAGGATGTGCTGGTCGCGAACCAGTAAGCCCTGTATGTACAGTCCGTTGGTGACATCAAACCAGTGGCTCTTGTTCATGTGATCTTTTTCCATAAACGCGAGTACCTGTATTTTGACCGGACGGGGGTTGTATTTGTCCCAGGTGCCGGCCAGCACCGATTCGTGTCGGGCCCAGCCACCGAGTGGCAAGCGTCCACTTTGTTGGCGGCGGCGACCCCAGGCGATGGGTTCGACACTGCCGTCGCGTTTCAGGATCGGAAGACGTGCGCGCGGGTTGGGGAAAAAGGTTCTGACCTCTTTACCGTCAATTTGATAAAGCACTCCACCGCACATGATTGTTTTCCGGATTTCTTTGCGATGTACGCATTAAGCGGCATTCAGGCGCAGCGGCTTGATGGATTTTATTTCTTTGGCCTTCTTGCCATGAAAGGCTTCCCACAAATCGGTCATCTTTTGCAGGTTGATCCAGAATTCGGCGCTATTGCCGAAATATTTCGATAAACGCAACGCCATATCAGCACTTAGGCTACGGCGATTATTAACCAGTTCATTGATTGTGCGACGACTCACTTTAATATCCTGCGCAAGCTTGCCTTGAGTGATCTCAAGTTCCAGCAAGAATTCCTGCTCCAGAATCTCACCAACCGTTGTCGGTTTTCTTTTTGATGTGTATACGTTCATTTTCATTCCTCTGGATACTAGCGATATACGTGAGAATCCAAGTAAATATTATGTGCTTTGCCATTCGCTTCATTCCATTTAAAGATGAGGCGATATTGCCGATTAATGCGAATTGAACACTTGTCAGAAAGCTTTCCACGCAGATGTTCAAAACGGTTCGACGGTGGCGAAATAAGATCAGAGACGGATTCGGCAGCAGCGATCACATCGAGTTTTCGCCGAGTTTCCACGCCAGAGTTGATTCAAGGGTTTTCGGGATACGGCGATGCCGTTTCCCGTCCACATAGAAATCTTGCAACCAGGTGTCCCTGAAGCTTTGTATCATTTCACTAAGTCCGTTTAATTGTAACTATATACGTTACAAGGTGTCAACACGTTCGGGTCCGTGAACGCGCTAAATATCTTTTAAGCCGACGCCAAAGCCCTTGCAGTCTGGATGGTCTCGCGGTGCCCGAAAGGTTTCCAGGCGGGCGAGATAACATTAGGCATACTCGAGCGATTGAGTAGCGGAGCCGGACACAGACTGAATTCGCCATAGCGGTTGTTGATCTTGTCCATGACCTCATCGGTCTTGGCATCCAGTTTTTTTTCACACGTGGTATCCAGGAACATGTCGGTTTGCCCGGTGATCGGCTCCGGATCCAGAGCCGTGACCTGTACTTGCCAGATGCCTTCGCCGTTCCAGCGGCAGGCCAAAAAGGCTTTGCACAAATTGAGCAGGGTTTTTCCATTCTGGGTGGGCTCGGTGAAGTAGTGTTCTTTGATCCAGCCGTCGGCGGTGCGCATGCTGATAGTGAAATTCTGGGCGCGTAACTGGTGGCGTCTTAAGCGCGTACCAACCTTGTGGCACATATGAATTAAAAAGATCTGCAGCGTGGTTTCGTCGGTGGTGTTTGGTGGTACGACCTTACCGTGTCCGATGCTTTTGGGTTCGGGGATCTCTTGCACCAGTTCGTCCGGGTCCTGACCCTGACAAGCCAGCCACATGCGGCGTCCGATGTTGCCCCAGCGACTGCTCATTTCACTGATCGGCAGTTTGGCCATGTCGCCGCAAGTAAAAATGTTGCGGGCGTTTAAATGCCGTTCGATACCGCGTGCAATTCCGCAAATCGCTGTGACCGGTGCATCGGCCAGGGCCTTGGCCGCGTCTTCCGGTTTAATGATGGTCGCGCCATTGGGCTTTTGCAGTTTGGCGGCAAACTTGGCGGTGGTCTTGTCACCGCTCACACCCACCGAACACAACAGACCCGAGACTTCAAATACAGTACGCTTGATCAGTTTGGCCAGTTCCCTGGGCGATTGGTACAAACGCTGGCAATGCGTGAGATCCAGAAAGGCTTCGTCTACCGAAAAAATTTCGATGTCGGGGGTGATGTTCTTTAGGGCCGCCATAATTTTTGCCGAGATCGCCGCATAGCGTTGCGGACGCGCCGGACGTTGCACAAAGTCGGGGGCAAGTTTTAAAGCGTCTTTAACCCGCATGCCGGTTTTAATGCCTTGCATGCGTGCTTCGTAACTGCAGGTGATCACACACGTGCCGAGCTTGCCATTGGTGACCCCAACCGGGCGCCCGCGTAACTCCGGAAAATCCAGTTGTTCGATGGAAGCAAAAAATGCATTCATGTCGACCAGTGCGATCATGCGGTCCCAACGGTTGTTGGCGTTTTGATGCGAAGGGCGGTCGGAACGACGTTGTTGTAATGGATTGGCCATGATAATTCTTCTTTAAGGTTTAATGTGCGAGCGAATTTTTTATCAAATCATTTAATCTTTACGTTAACCAGCGCTTACTTCAGCCAGCGCGGGGCCTGGTAACTTCGGAACGAGGCTTTCAAAATGCCTTGTATCTGCACGCGGTCGCCGGAGTAGGTTTGCACTTGCATCTCGCTGTTGGCCGGATGCAATTCCACCATGCCGCCGCCTTTGCGATAAAAGGTTTTTAAGGTGGCCTCTTCGTGATCAACCAGGGCACACACAATGTCGCCGTTGTCGGCGGTGTTGGCATGTTCCAGAATGGCGGTGTCGCCGGGCATGATGCCGAGCTCGATCATGGATTCGCCATCCACGTACAAGGCAAAACGCTTGGGTCCGAACAAATACTCGGAAAAATCGATGGTCTCGTGTTGCGAAATGGCCTCGATGGGCAGACCGGCGGCGACTTTGCCGAGGAAAGGCATGGCATAGGGATTGTCGTCTTCCGGTACTTCGTCGTGGGGCAAAGCCAGGTTTCGCCAGCCTTTGCCGCTGCGAACCAGCGCCCCGGCCTCGATCAATTGCGATAAATAACGGTGTACGGTACCGGTGGATTGCATATCGCAGCCTTGGGCAATCTCGGCGACTGTAGGACTTTCCTGTTGATTTTCAATATGTTGCGTAACATAGGCCAGGATTTTGCGGGCGGTTTTGGTCAGGTGCGGCTCATTCATAAAATATTCTCCAAACGTTCTACACAGTATGAGAACATTTAGAGAATATTTCAAGAGGAATTTCAGAAATATTTTATGTATTGTATAAAAACTACAATGTAGTTACAATTTGTTAAAGGAGAAATTCATGGATGAATTTACTTTTGAGTGGGACGCAACAAAGAATTTGGTCAATATGCGAAAGCATGGAGTTTCATTTGAGGAGGCACGTACGGTTTTTTTTGATGAGTTGGGTCAGGTGGTCAGGGATCCTGATCACTCGATTGGGGAAGAGCGTTTTGTGCTTCTTGGTATAAGCGAATTATTTCGTTTAATCGTGGTTTGTTTTTGTGAGCGGAATAAAAATACCATTCGTATTATTTCGGCAAGAAAAGACAATAGATTTGAACGTAAACACTATGAGGATAATCACCATGCGTGAAAATTACGATTTTTCAAAATCCATAAAAAATCCTTACGCCAAACGTTTGAAAAAACAAATTACGATTCGTTTGGATGTAGACACTATCGGTTATTTCAAACAGCTGGCCGAAGAAAAAGGCATTGCTTACCAAAGTCTGATCAACCTGTATTTACGTGATTGTGCATTGAATAAAAAAGATCTGGAACTGAAGTGGTCTTGAATAAGCGAAAAACAGTTTAATTGCCACTGTAGGAATTTAAGCTGCCGGTGCCCCTTCATCAGTGTGCGAAAGTGCCTTTTTCCGCTCTCCGGTAAAGTGCCACCAGGGCAGAGCTTTGCCACCTTCCATGAAGTGGACGATCGAGATAAACACATCGATCATGCAAACGTCGTGTTTGATTTGAGTCAATTCGCACAATCTGGCGTGCATTACATACGGGTTTTGTCCGATGAGTTGTTTGGGATGCGTAATACCGAGCACGTGCAGATCACCTGCGGTGGCTTTGCCAACGTTGGGCAAGTCGGTGAGTTTGCTGACGGTTGCGCGGTTAGGGCTTTTCATGCGCGTATTTTACTTATAATAAGAACTGTTGATACATAAATTCAAACCGGACTCGTCATGCTCTCCCTGAAAAACAAAACCATCCTCATCACCGGCGCTTCACGGGGTATTGGTGCTGCCGCCGCCAAAGTGTGTACCGACGCCGGTGCCAAGGTCATTCCGCACGCCAGTCGCGAAAGTGAAAACACCAACAGCGATTTTATTTACGAAGACTTAAGCCAAGCGGGAGCCGGGCAACGATTATTCGACAAGGCCTTAGCGGTCAATGGAAAAATTGACGGCGTGGTGAATAATGCCGGGGTGTTCCTGTCTTCGCCCTTGAGTATGGACAAGTCTGATGAATGGGATTCCGGTTGGGAAACCATCATGGCGGTGAATGTGCAGGCCCCAGCCGATATTTGTCGGGCGGCGATTCATCATTACCGTCAACAGGGCGGGGGCAACATCGTGAACATCGCCAGTCGCGCCGGGCATCGTGGCGACGGTCCGGAGAATGCCGCGTATGCCGCCTCCAAAGGCGCTTTACTCGCGATGACCAAATCCTGGGCGCGGGGTATTTCGCATGAAAACATCTATTTGTATTCCATTGCCCCCGGTTGGGTGGAAACGCGTATGGCACC
>JABDMI010000044.1 GCA_013001575.1 Gammaproteobacteria bacterium | reverse complement strand
ACTTTCTGGAAGCCCCGGACGCACAGAATATTGCCACTGTGCTCGGATTGCTTGCGGTCTGGAATACAAGCTTTTTAGGCATTGGTACCAAACTGGTTCTGCCCTACGACAGTCGCCTCAAACAACTTCCCGAGTATCTGGCTCAGTTGAATATGGAAAGCCTGGGTAAACACACCACACTGGATCTCAAACAGGTCGCACAAAAAACCGGATCAATGCTGTGGGGGGCGATCGGTTCCAATGCCCAGCATTCCTTTTACCAATTGATGCATCAGGGCACCGAGAATTTTTATTGCGACTTCATTGTGTGCGAACGGGCACCGGATTATTCCAGACACGGAGAAGCGACCCAACAAGCCTTCGAGACGCAATACAAGTATTCACAAGCCAATTGCATGGCGCAGGCCGACTTATTGGCCTTTGGGCAAGACAGTGATGATCTGAATAAACGCTATCCGGGGAATCACCCTTCAGTGACGATCACTTTAGAGACCTTATCTCCATTTTCGCTCGGGCAACTCATCGCCTTGTATGAACATAAGACCTATGTGGCCTCGGTTATTCTGAACATCAATGCTTTTGATCAGTACGGGGTGGAGCAGGGCAAAGTGATGGCGGAAGAGTATTATCAGAAGTATTTTGAGTAATTGAGCTGGTTCAGGTTTTTGCACCACTAGACTGGCGCACGATCAATTCACTGGTAATAAAGGTGTCAGGAACTGTCTCGCCGTTGATGATGCTGAGTACACTTTCTACCAATACCCGGCCGGCCCAACGAATATTCTGGCGCACGGTGGTCAGAGGCGGGTTGCTGTAGGCAGCTAGCCCAATATCATCATATCCAACGATGGCTACATCTTCCGGTACTTTGAGGCCGTGTTCATTAAGCGTGGTAATCGCACTCAGTGCCATGACATCACTGCAACAAACGGCGGCGTCAAATTTCGCATTGCTCGCGAGTAATTCACTAATTGTTTCCCTGGCGTGTTGCATTTCAAAGGGCACATTGATCTGTAAGCGATCATCCTGTTTGATCTTGTGCTCCTGTAAAGCCATTTTGTAGCCCTCATAGCGTTGTGCAATTTCGGGTGAATTTACGTTGCCGAAAAATGCGATTTTCTTGCGCCCGTTTTCGAGCAAATGTGAGGTGGACAGATAGGCGCCGCGTTTATTGTCGCCACCGACCAAACAATATTGCTTGTCAGGCATACTAGCGCCCCAGACTACGATAGGTGTTTTTGCTTGGGCAATTTTATTCAGTTTAGCGTGTTGCAATCCTTGCCCGATAAAGATCACACCATCGGACTGGACAAATAGACGACTGTTTTGCAGTTTCGAAATATCAGGGATTGGAGCATGCGCCAGCAAGAGATCATAGTCATGCTCCGACAGGCAGTCGGCAATCCCTCCAAGCATCTCCAAAAAGAAAGGATCCGACATATGTTGATCGGATTGTATTTCCAGCATAAAAACAACAGCAATGACATTGTGTTTTTGTAAACGAAAATTACGCGCAGCCGTATTTACGGTGTAATTGTATTTCTCGGCCAAAGCACGAATCTTGGCCTTGGTTTTTTCATTGACCAGAGGGCTGTCGCTCAAGGCACGTGAAACAGTGGCCCTTGACACGCCGGCAAGATCAGCGAGCTCTTGCATTTGGGTAATGGAGTTTTTCTTTGGGCTCATATTCGTGTCAAGTAGAAGAGATTGAGTGTGGGTAATCTGCGCAAATTCAATTATTAACAAGTGTTACATAAAATTCATAAAATTCAGTATTATCAGTAAGTTAGCTTATTTTGCAATCGATTGCAAGGCAAACTTTTGCAATCGATTGCAAATATGGCTATGGTGCCTGTAGAAAATCTAATCGAAATTCGCAAAAAACGTACTTTAACTAAATAATCTACAACTACTACAAATGATGAGGGTCAATTGATATGTCAACCGCTTTAACAACAATATACCGTAAAACGGCAATCGCCACTGCGATTGCCTTTGCGCTCACAACGATCCCAAATACCTATGCAGAAGATGAAGAGTCTGCAGTCGAAGAAGTAATCGTTACCGGTGTTGCACGACCTACAACTAAACTGGAGTCGTCAATGTCAGTCTCTGCATTGTCGGCAGAAGAAGTGACCGACTTTGCTCCCCGCTCTACCGCTGAAGTGTTCCGAAACATTCCTGGTATTCAGGCTGAGTCTTCGTCCGGTGATGCAAATTCAAACATTAAAGTTCGTGGTGTTCCAATCAGCGCGGGCGGTTCACGTTATTTATCAATGCAGGAAGACGGTTTTCCAATGCTTTTGGTAGGGGACGCCGCATTTGCAACAGCAGACAGTTTTTTGCGCTTTGATACAACTGTGGCCAGTGTGCAATCCATTCGTGGTGGCTCGGCTTCAACTCAAGCCGCTAACTCGCCCGGCGGTATCGTCAACTTTATTTCTAAAACCGGTGCACAAAACAGTGGTTCGGTTGGTTTAACCGTTGGACTGGATTATGCATCCAACCGGGTTGACTTTGAATATGGCACAGAAGTAGGTGACGGCTATGATTATCACATTGGTGGTTTCTATCGTGTTGGTGAAGGCCCCCGCGAAGCTGTGACCAATCTTGAAAATGGCGGCCAGATCAAGGCAAACCTGGGTAAAGACTTTGATGATGGCTCAATACGCTTTTTTGCTAAAGTTCAACACGACAAGGTTCCTACCTACTTGCCAATCCCTGCGCGATACGATGGTGGAAAGAATTTTTCTGAAGTTGGCGTTGGATTTGCTGACGGTACTCTACACCTGGACGAAACCGATTATTTGAATCGTGTTGAAGAGGGTGTTGAGGCTATTAACCTGGAAGACGGCTTTGAATCTAGAGTGGCGTCATTTGCAATTGTAGGTGATTATGATTTCAGTGATATGTTGAGCGGAAAGTTCAAACATCGCACAGCATCGATCGATGGTAATTTTTCCGGACCTTTCCCGGCTGAAGTTTACGATAACGCTGCCGGAAACCCTTCAGCACGTATACACTACTTTAATACCCGTCTCGACTCACTGGATAATCAATTTACCGACGTGAGTTTAACCGCCTCATTCCCGACGGTGGATGTAACAGCAGGTGTTGCCTCAAACTCACAGGATCTGAATACAACCTGGGGTTGGAATACCTATTTCCGTGAACTGGACGGGGCCCGCACTGCATTTGATCAAGATGGATCGGTTGGCGGTGTTTTATACGGCCATCCACTTTGGGGCAATTGTTGTCAACGCAATTACAACTTTGATATCGACGGAAACGCTCCATATTTATCCTTGAGTGGTGATGCCGGTGCAAACTTTAGTTGGGATGCCAGCATTCGCAGAGACAGCTATGATGTAGACGGTGCGTTTGCAGAAGCTGCGGTTCTGGCGCCACAAGATATTAATGGCGATGGATCAATTGGAACCAATGAGCAAGAAGTACCATCTATCGGTGACTCGCGTAGAGCAAACTACAAAGTGAATTTCAACTCCTGGTCAGTTGGCGGTAACTATGCCCTGAATGACAATATGGCTTTATTTGCCAATATATCGGAAGGTGGAAGTCTGTCATCACCAGATCGCGTAACCGGAAGCATTACGGCCGCAGGCACCATTCAAAATGATTCAGCTTACAGCTTAATAGATCAACAAGAGATCGGATTTAAGTATCGTGGCGATAACGCTTCTTTCTATGTGACTTACTTTAATGCCGAAACCAGTGAAGCACGTGAATTTGAAGTCACCACTCAATCCTTTAAAGAGAATACTTATGAAGCTTCAGGTTTCGAATTTGAAGGCGATTATGAATTGGCCAATGGTTTTGGCGTGAAAGGCAGTTTAACTTTGACTGATCCCGAGATCACCAAAACCGGTGATGGCTCTAATGTTGGTAATAAGCCGCGTCGTCAAGCAGATTACATCTACAACATTACGCCTTATTACCAGGCTGACCGCTGGAATGTGGGTTTGAATCTGGTTGGCACCGATGAGGTGTTCGTGCAAGACAACAATGATCTGAAGTTTGATGCCTACACCACGGCTAATCTGTACTTCAATTACGATTTGAATGAGCGTGTCTCATTTAGCGTCAATGCCAACAATCTGTTTGATGCTGAAGGCTTTACCGAAGGTGAAGAGGGTTCAGCAGCAGTGGGTGATTATGTGCGTATTCGTCCAATCAATGGCCGTACTATTTCAGGTACAGTCCGTTACAACTTCTGATAAGTGACCTGACAGGAAACCGGCCACCGCATTATGGTGTGCCGGTACCTGCATGAAGTGGGATTTAACTCATACTGGGTAAAAATATGTTTGCAGCGATTGAAGCAGGCGGTACCAAATTCAATGTTGCGCTTGCTGCAGACGTTAATAACATTTTAGTCCGACATACTATTCCCACAACGTCACCGCATGAAACGCTGAGCCAGGTGATTGAATTTATACATGCAAATGAGATAGATAAATCAATCAAAGCGTTAGGATTAGCAAGTTTTGGCCCAATTGATCTAGACAGAGCCTCATCTAGCTACGGCCATATTCTGGCAACACCTAAAACTGCCTGGAAAAATACCGACCTTCTGGGTATTTTGCAAAAAGAGTTTATGCTTCCTGTGGCAGTTGATACTGATGTTAATGCGGCAGCACTTGCAGAATTTGATGCACTTAAGGATAAAAAGTCATCAAGCCTGCTTTATGTCACGATTGGCACAGGAGTAGGTGTTGGTATCGTTTTAAATGGCGAGACCATTAAGACACCCATGCATCCAGAAGCAGGCCATATGTACATCCCGCAAAATGTCTTACTGGATAGTTTTTCTGGCTGTTGTCCGTTCCATGGTAATTGTCTGGAGGGTTTGGCATCCGGCACTGCAATGCAAAAGCGCTGGGGCGTCAAAGGTATTGAATTACCTGATGAGCATGAGGCATGGCAATTAGAAGCGGAATATCTTGCGCTGATGTGTGTGAACTTGTTTCGCATGTACGCGCCACAAAAAATTGTGCTTGGCGGGGGAGTTATGCAAAGATCGCATTTGTTACCAATGGTGCATACGAATTTTGAGAAATTAATGGGTGGCTATCATACCGTTCCACCCGAAGAGGTCAGCAAGCTTATTGTTGCTCCTGTGCATAATGATCCGGGTTTGCTGGGCGCCTTGATGCTTGCACAAAATGCTACTAATTAAGGAAGTCATGACTAAAACAGTTCAGTTAATTACCTATGTCGATCGGCTTGGAAAAAATTTTTCCGGACTGGGATCAATCTTGAATGAGGAATTGTCCGGCTTGTTTGGAGGCGTACACATACTGCCATTTTTTGATCCCATCGATGGTGCAGATGCAGGTTTTGATCCAGCTAACCATACCGCTGTCGATTCACGTTTGGGTGACTGGAATGATGTTCGGAACCTGAGTAAACAAACAGATTTGATGGCCGATCTCATCATTAATCATATCTCTAGTGATTCAGAGCAATTTCAGGACGTGCTCAAAAATGACGAGCATTCAAAGTACTGGGATCTGTTTCTGAAAAAAGAAGATGTTTTCCAAAATAATGGTACTCAAGAAGAGCTGGGTAAGATTCTACGTTTACATCCGAATGCACCATTCCTGCCCATCACATTAGATAATGGAAAAACTTATAATTTTTGGTCAACCTTCAGCGATAAACAATTGGATATTAATGTTGAAACCGAAATCGGGCAGAAATATCTGACAGGCATTCTGGACTCCTTTGCCGATGCTGGAATCAAATATGTACGGTTGGATGCGGTCGGTTTTGCTATAAAACGCCGCAGTACCTCATGTTTCATGTTGCCAGAGACATTTGAGTTTATCGAGTCTTTTAACAAACTTGCTGCGGCTCGCGGTATGCAGGTTTTGGTAGAGGTGCATTCTTATTATAAAACCCAGATCGAGATCGCCAAAAAAGTATCCTGGGTTTATGACTTCGCCTTACCCGGCCTGGTTTTGCATACACTATTTAGTGGCAACGCTGCAGCACTAAAAAAGTGGCTTGAGATCTCGCCGCGCAACTGTATAACAGTACTCGATACGCATGACGGCATCGGTGTTATTGACGCAGGTCCCGAAGAAGATAAACCCGGACTTTTGAGCGAGGATGATATCCAGTCCTTGATTGAGCAGGTGCACAGTAATACCAAAGGTCAGAGCAAAGCCGCCAGTGGCGAGGCTGCTGAAAATCTGGATGTTTCGCAGCTCAATACAACTTACTTTGATGCTCTGGGTCGGTCTGATCGACAGTATTTATTGGCCAGATGCATTCAGTTGTTTTGTCCCGGCATTCCACAGATCTATTATGTCGGGCTTCTGGCCGGGCATAATGATATGCAGCTACTCGAGAAAACCGGAAATGGGCGCGACATCAATCGTCAATACTTTTCCAGGGCCGACATACAACAATCCCTTGATAAGCCTGTGGTTGAATCACTTTTTGGATTGATCCGATTGCGCAATAGTGCCAGTGGGTTTAATGGTGAGTTTGAATTATTGGATTGCTCTGATCAGAGCTTGCAAATCAAATGGACCCATCAACAAAGTACTATAGAGCTAAAGCTTGACCTTGTTAATATGTCTGCTGCAATTGTGCAGAACGAGAATGGCATTGTCACCGAGTATTCGATTAACGATCAACTAGAGAGAGATCATGAACAAAGAGCAGATGCAAAGCAATCGTAAGATCGTCCGTTGGTTAACTTATATTATGTTCATGATGTTTGCCATGACTACCGATGCGGTGGGAGTGATCATTCCGGAGATCATTAAAGAATTCAGTCTGTCTTTAACTCAGGCGAGTGCATTTCATTACACGACTATGATCGCGATCGCATTAAGTGGTGTGTTGTTTGGATTTCTTGCAGATAAAATAGGTCGTAAACGTACAATTGTCATTGGACTTTTCCTGTTTGGTATCAGTTGTTTTTTATTTGCCGCAGGCAATAACTTTACTTTCTTTTTAGCCTTGTTGGCACTCTCCGGTGCAGCGATTGGAATATTCAAAACCGGCGCTTTGGCTTTGATCGGTGATATATCCACTTCCACATCCGAGCACACAGGCACGATGAATACGGTCGAAGGATTCTTTGCTGTTGGAGCAATCATTGGTCCTGCCATCGTGTCAGCATTGCTGGTTTACGGCTTGCACTGGAAGTATTTATACATGATCGCAGGAGCGATGTGCGTGGCATTGCTATTGTTTGCCTTGACGGTTAAATATCCTGAAACCAAAGCAGCAACCAGCGAGCATGCGGGATTGGCGCGTACGCTTAAAATGATGGCAAATCCCTATGCCCTCGGTTTTTCAATGGCTATCGCATTGTATGTCGCTACCGAAGTCGCCATCTATGTGTGGATGCCAACTTTCCTGCAAGACTATTCGGGTTCATTGCTATGGCTATCTACTTACGCACTCACCATATTTTTCGTGTTTAGGGCATTGGGGCGTTTCATGGGAGCTTGGATCCTGCAACGTTACAATTGGACCAGTGTGATGCTGGTGTTCAGTCTGGCTATATTCTTATGCTTTCTGGGTAGTATGATCTTTGGAACTACGGCAGCTGTTTTATTATTGCCATTATCCGGTTTGTTTATGTCTATGATCTATCCGACCATTAATTCCAAAGGCATCAGTTGTTTCGAAAAGTCTGAACACGGCACAGTAGCCGGAGTCATCTTGTTCTTTACGGCAGTTGCAGCCGCAGTCGGTCCATTGATCATGGGCTTTGTTGGTGATGTTTTTGGAAATGTGAAATTCGGGTTTTACGTAGCGACGGGTTTTGCTGGTTTACTATTTTTGGGGATGTTGTATAACTTCATTAAGAACCCTGCCGAAGCCATTCATGCGACTCAAGATAAAGCGGTTTATTCGGTATGATGGGTGCTTCTCACCGTTACCAATAGGCACTGACATCCGATAGCTGTTGCTTGGCGCTTTCCATAATTTTGATTGCGTCATCACCAGTTTTAGCTACCAGCAGGGTAATTAAGGCATGAGTAACAGCCAGGGCGCCAGTCAAGGACTGATAAAAAGAGGGTGACCTGTTGTTGGTGATTAATACATGAGTGGCTTGACGCGCGATGGGTGAACTTGATTTGTCGGTAATTGCGATAATCTTGGCGCCAGCTTTTGCTGCGTAGTCCACCGCATCAATGGTCATTTTGGTGTAAGGGTCAAATGAAATAACCAACATGCAGTCATTAGCTGAAATGCCACGTAACTGATCTGCAAACATACCAGCTGAGGTTTCCACCTGAATCGCATTGTTTCGAAAAAGCTGGTAAGCATAATGAAAAAAGAATGCGGGTGAATAAGAACCACGTAAGCCTAAAATATACACTCGTTCACTGGCATTCAGGGTTTCGGTTGAAGCGAGTAATTCCAAGAGTTTGTCATTAGCCAGACTGGATTGAATGTTTGCAATATCTTGTTCGCGAATTTGCTCAA
>JABDMI010000043.1 GCA_013001575.1 Gammaproteobacteria bacterium | reverse complement strand
ATAACTCCCAAACCATTACCAATACCTTGCTGACGTCGTATTTCAGAACCCTCGGAATTAAAACAACAGCCGCGTACGGCATCGCGCATGCGATCCGAGAAAGTCCCGATCTCACTGCCTCCCAACTCCAATTGACTAGCCTGCACAAAGCGTTGATTATTGGCCACTTCGCCAAAATCCCAGCCTTCACCATAGAAGTAAGTGTCCGGGTCAACATCGCGTACGGCATCCCTTGCGGTAAGCATGACGCCTTTGGGTTGGTGGCCCATCAGATCAAAACGAAAACCGTCAATTTTGTAATCACGCGCCCAAACCCGCAAGGAATCGGTCATTAACTTTGCCATCATCCTGCGTTCGGTCGCGGTATTATCACAACAGGTGGATTGTTCAATAGCGCCTGTGACGGGATGCAGGCGATGATAATAACCGGGCACGATCTTATCGAGCACCGACTTCTGATCGAGTCCTGCCTGATGGGTGTGGTTATACACCACATCCATGATCACTCTGAAGCCAAGCTCATGTAGGGTTTGAACCATTTCCCGAAATTCTAAAATTCTGACCTGACCTTCCGGATTTAGTGCATAACTACCCTCTGGGACTGTGTAGTGATACGGATCGTAGCCCCAGTTGTAATTGTCGAATTGCTTTACCTCAGTTATCAAGGCCTGGGCTTTTTCAGAAAGCGGATCAAAGCTTTTCAACAGCACATACAGAGTGGTGTTTTTGTCAAAACTATTTTGACAAATGCTGATTGCTGAAGCGATCTGACAAACTTTTTCCAATGGATCATGCAGGTCAATAACATTTGCCTGATCCTCTTCAACTGTGCCAATGTCAAAGGTTGGCAACAAATGGATATTATTCAATCCGGAAGCTCGCAGACTTTTAAGATGCTTGATGCCGGCACTTTCCCGCTCACTGAAGGCTTTGTATTTGCCCCGACGAGTTGCATCGGACAGGCTTGTATCCGCAGAACTGAAGTCCCTGATGTGCACCTCGTAAAATATATTGTCTTCCGGGTTTTTCACCGTCGGAATAGCTTGATTGTCCCACCCTGCCGGTTTCGTATCTTTATTATCTAGATCGATGACCTGGGAGTACTCACTGTTCGTGGACAGACTCAAGGAATAGGGATCGGTGGTAACCAGCGATTCAAGATTGCCGGTTACGTAGTGAAAAAGTCTGATCTGATATTGGTAGTACGCGAACTCTAAAGATGAATCGCCTAGCGCCGACCACACCCCGGTTTGCGGATCCTCGATCATTTGCAGGCTGCGTTGAGCAGCTGGATTTTTATTTTTGTCAAACAACAAGACTGTGACATTTTCTGCAGTCGGTGCCCAAAGCTTGAAACTTACACCATCTGAATCGACTACGGCACCAAGATCGTTGATCTCATCAGCGTCATTCCCGGATCCGGTATAGAGATCATCGAGAACAAAACCGGTTTGCGCGTAGGAAACTTTAACGACCTGCTCGTCTTTATTTTTAACAACAACAAAGGGTAAGGCTTTTAACCAGTTTCTGGCCTCATCTTTAGTAAGCGTGATCTTAAAGGCCTGAAAATCATTAAGATGTGGGAAATTCTGATGCCAATTCAATCTTTCATCTTGAACAAGAGCCAATGACTCCTGATTGTCACTGCGAACCAAATCATAAGAATAGTCTGGATTGAATTCGGGCAAAACCAATAGATCAGCTTTAAGCCAGTGCGCAGACCGATCATTTTCGATTTCGACCAACTCTATCTTGTGACTGGAATATATTCCATTGGCAATAGTGGAGTCAGGGAACTGATTTAATGAGCATGCCAGCAGCAATCCCAAACACAGTATATGTATCGCATACCGAAATACAGATACCATTACTGAGCCTTACACACGTTAACTCCGAATGCTCCCAACTCCACACTCAAAACACCATTCGCCCTGACCATCGCCGGACAACTTCCCAGAATAGTCTCAAACCGAGTGGAGGTATATTCAATTTCCACATTCACGGATTCTGTAGTTGCACCCGTATTGATCACCACCACATATTCCTTATCGTTATCAGGATCAAATCTTGAAAACCCTAATACTCGGCCATCACGTTGACTTAGTCGTAGCTTTAGCTCACCGCGGCTTAACGCCGGATGAGCTTTACGAATTTCACTGAGTTGTGCAATGGTCAGGTATAAGGGGTGGTCGGAATCATAGTTTTCATCCGCCGTGGTCTTATCGGTACCTATCAAGTTATTGTCATTGTATTCAGCCACCATGCTGTGGAACATATCTTCGCGAGCAAGCTGATCACCACCATCACTGACAAAACCCTGCTCACTGCCACTATAGATTACCGGCACACCGCGCAGAAACATCATGATCGCGTGTGCGACTTTGGTGCGTTCTAGCAATTCACTCTGCGATATATCAGGATTCGCCGCTTTGAGCTTGCCGGCAAATCGTCCCATATCATGATTACCCAGAAAAACCGGTAGCCGACGGGCAGTTGCACTGCCGTTGTTATATAAGGTGTCGTTCATTAAAAAGTAATCGAATATTTCGGTACCACTTTCTTCGGTCATGACTTTTTCAACCGTGTCCTGGAAGGCAAAGTCCAGTGACTGCTCAAATCCATCCACGCGTGTGGTTTTTGCCAAACCCGCCGGATTCTGGTCATACACCTCTCCGAACATATAAAAATTCGGGATACCCTCACTCGCTGCATGCGCTTGCATGGCCGGCAGGAACTGTCGCCAGAAATTAGCATTTACATGTTTGGCGGTATCGATGCGGAATCCGTCCATACGATATTCTGTGATCCAGTATTTAAAAATCTCAATAAAACCATCTACCACCCGCGGGTGCTCGGTCATTAGGTCGTCAAGGCCTGAAAAATCTCCGTACAAAGAACTCTCGCCCCACCAGTCAGAATCGCCACGATTGTGATAATAGATCGGGTCATTTAACCAGGCTGGCGTTTTGCTGTTTTCCTCGCCATTTGGAATATATGGTCGATACGCGGTATTGGCATTGACCAGTTTGCTGAAATTTTCAGCTGTTTGATGTTCATCGGCATCACCAAGAAAACCCGGGTTAATTTCTAGCCCGTTTACATCACCTTGCGTGCTGTATGGGTAATCGGCTTTGGTCAAATACGGACAATCCCATTGCCATTCATCTCTGGATATCTCGGGGTTGTGGCATTCTCGCATTTTGATCACATCGGCGGTGTGGTTGGTAATGATATCCAGATACACTTTTATGTCTCTGGCGTGTGCCTGATTTACAAACTCCTTAAGATCAGCCCTGGTGCCCAGGTGCGGGTCCACATCGGTGAAATCCGTGATCCAATAACCATGATAGCCAGACGTTTGTTGCCCGGGCGGCCCTTGCACTGGTTTGTTCTTGTAAATAGGGCCCAACCAAATCGCTGTCGCGCCGAGCCCTTTGATGTAATCAAGCTTAGCCGTCAAACCCTTGAGGTCGCCACCATGATAAAAGCCTCTGTGAGTTGGATCGAATCCGTGTTGGAATTTGTCACCACCAAAACCACCCGTATCATTGGTCAAATCACCGTTCGCGAAACGGTCGGGCAGCATAAAATAGATGACATCGTCTTCCGGTGCACGAGATAGATAGTCCGTGAGCTCTTCAGACGAGTCAGCTATTGATCCAGACATCGGACTAAAATCCACTGGATTTGTTGTTTTTACACCATTTGGTGTGGTACAGGCGCAAATACAAACCAGAGCCAGTAGTGCTGTAGTTCTTGCATACGTATTCAAGTTACGCCGCTTTGACGGATTTAGCAATTGACGACAAAACACATGTTCTAAATTGAGCATTTGAGCTCTCTCCCAAAGTAATAATTTTGTACTTTTATGCTGTTATTTCAGCATTTTATAAGCGAATTTAGCTATTTGCAGATGATATTGAGATTTATAGTATAAACAGGAAAACCTAAAATTTGGTAAGCAAATACACAAACAATCATCCGGGACATTCTTGCAAAAAAGTGTTGCAGACCTACAATAAAGTCACCCGTAAATGCGATATTTTCACCCTGAGAAGGCATTTACACAAATAATACCTATGTCAACGCTCGGGAGGGTACAAAAGACATGTCATTATCCAAACTCAATAAGAGAAAATTATTACTGGGTTCCACCCTGGTCTCGTTTTCAGTCGCGGCAGCGTTTCCGATGTATGCACAAGATAATACTGAAGAAGAGGAAGCTGTAGAAGAAGTGGTTGTAACCGGGATCAGAACCAGTATTAGAAACTCTTTAGAAGCTAAAAAAGGAGAAAGCTCAATTATTGAAGCGATCTCAGCAGAAGATATCGGTAAATTGCCGGATATTTCCATCGCAGAATCAATAGCCCGCTTGCCTGGACTGGCAGCCCAACGTACTCGTGGTCGTGCTCAAGTGATCTCGGTACGTGGCCTTGGACCAGATTTCACTACCGGTTTATTGAATGGTCGTGAACAGGTAACCACTGGTGATAACCGTGGGATTGAATTCGATCAATACCCAGCTGAGTTGATCAGCCAGGGCATAATATACAAATCACCGGACGCGAGTCTGATTGGTCAGGCTATTGGCGGTACTGTTGATCTAAGAACCATTCGCCCTCTAGAGTATGGAAAACAAGCAATCAACCTGAATGGCCGCTACGAGTGGAACAGTCAGGGCGATCTGAATGCCGGTTCAAATGAAGACGGCTTCCGTTTCACTGCTTCCTACATCGATCAATTTGCCAACGACACCTTTGGTATTGCTCTTGGTGTTGCCTCACAATCATCACCAACTCAAGCAGAGCGTTGGGATGCCTGGGGTTATCCGGATATCGACGGAGATCTGATCATTGGTGGCGCCAAGCCTTATGTCGAATCACGTGATCTGGAACGTGATGCATTTTTCGGTACTGTGGAATACGCTCCAAATGATCAACTCACTGTCACTGGTGACGTGTTTTATACAGATTATAAAGACGGCGGTATACTGCGCGGCATCGAACTTCCGCTTTACTGGAGTGGCGCACAACTTCAACCAGGCTATACAGTTGAAAACGGTCTCGTTACCAGCGGTCAGTTCAATGGCGTAAAGGGTGTTGTGAGAAATGACAAACGTGCGCGTGATGCGAATCTGACCTCACTGGCACTCAATACCGAATACAAGGTGAATGATGACTGGACCTTGACTGCAGATATCAGTAGTTCTAAAGCCGAACGCGATGACATCGATCTTGAAACCTATTCAGGAACCGGAGCAGGTGGTAATGGCGCGACAGATAACCTCGGCTTTTCTATTGGTGAAGGTGGCGGATTCGTTTTCGATTCTAGCCTCAACTACGCAGACCCGAATACCATCGTTCTGACCGACCCGGGTGGCTGGGGACAAGTCGGATTTTTGAAGGAGCCGTCTACGGATGATGAATTGACTGCAATACGTCTTGACTCCGAGCATTTTGTGGGGGGTGATGTCATTGAAAGTATTGAATACGGTATCAATCATACCTCACGGGAAAAAGACAAGATCAGTATCGAGAACTTTGTAGATCTGGCCAATCCAGGCGCCGATAACACCACTGCAATCCCATCCAACTTGTTGTTAGGTTCGACTGCCCTGGATTTCCTTGGTATTCCCGGCATGGTTAGTTATGACCCTGAAGCTGTATTGGCATCAGGTGCCTACTCATTGCGTTCATTAGAAAATTTTGATGTTTTAACCAAAGGCTGGAATGTCACAGAAGATGTCACAAATTATTATCTCCAGTTCAATCTTGGAATGATGTGGGGTGACACTCCAGTAAACGGTAACATCGGTGTGCAATATGTTGAAGCTGAACAGGAATCTACAGGACCAAGTTTCGAAAATGGGGTTGTGACATCGTTCACAGACGGTGATGACTACAATGACTTTCTACCTTCTATGAACCTGAATTTTGAATTTACCGAAAATGACTACGTTCGCTTGGCTATGTCGAAGACGATGGTACGCCCACGAATGGATGAAATGCGTGCCGGACGCGGTTTGGGAAATAACTCACAAATTTGTGCCCTTGTAAACGGAGTACCTACTCTCGGTGACATTTCACATAATCCTGAAGAAGGGCAATCGTGTATTGGCGCAGGCGGAGGCAATCCAAGGCTACAGCCATATGAGGCTAATAGTTATGATGTTTCGTACGAGAAATATTTTACCGATGAAGCCAGTAATATTGCTATAGCCTGGTTCTATAAAGATATTTTGAGTTGGATTTCCGGTGGAACAACTTTAATTGATGTTTCTGAAGAAGTAACTGAAATTTTTGGTGCTGACTTTCTAGCGGACAATCCAAACCTTGCTGTTGGAACCCTTTCTGCCCCGATCAACACACAAGGCGGACATATTACCGGGGTTGAATTATCAACTAACTTGTCAGGCGGATTGTTCAGCCCGGCGTTGGAAAACTTTGGTCTATATTTCAGCTACACCTATAATGATAGTGAAATCACTCCTGAAGCGGGACTGCCGCCAACTGACATCCCCGGCTTCTCACGTGAGATCAAGAATGCCTCAATCTATTATGAGAATGACAACTTCCAGGCACGACTCAGTAGTCGTGACCGTTCAGACTTTCTGGGCGAAGTTGTCGGGTTTGGCGCCAACCGTGACTTTCGTGATGTGAACGGTGAAAATGTTATAGATGCTCAGTTGGGATACACCTTTACCCAAGGACGTTTCCAGGGTTCAAGTATTCTGCTACAAGCCTATAACCTGACTGATGAAGAATTCAGGACTTTCCTGAATGATGACCCGCGACAAGTGAAAGATTGGCAACGTTACGGCACTTCCTACATTCTGGGCTTTAACTACAAGTTCTGAGTATTAGAAATGTCATCAGAGAAACCCGCCTACATGGCGGGTTTTTTTATTGGCCCAGCACAAACAACGTGCTAATCTGTTTTTTCAATCTCACTCTTACGAACTCGATAAAAAATGACAGTGGACAATTCACATAAAATAAAAAGAGTCGTAATTGTCGGAGGCGGGACCGCAGGCTGGATATCTGCTGCGGCACTGAGTAAATTTCTCGGCAATGTGGTCGACATTGAATTAGTTGAATCCGCCTCCATTGGCACTGTTGGTGTTGGTGAAGCGACTATCCCGCAATTAATTCGACTGAATACAACTCTTGGACTCGATGAGTGCGAGTTCATGCGGGAAACCAAAGCCACTTTCAAACTTGGTATTGAGTTCAGTAACTGGGGCAAGGTCGGGGATTCTTATTTGCATACCTTTGGTGATGTTGGCATCAACCTATCGAATTTACACTTTCACCAATACTGGCTTCGCAGTATCCAGCAAGGCGCCAAGACCAGTTTGTGGGATTACTCCCTGCATAATACGGCTGCCTACCAGCAGCGCTTCGCCCATTTACAGAAAGTTGGCAACACTTCTATGGGCGGTCTTGCCTATGCTTTTCATTTCGACGCCGGTTTATACGCCAAGTATCTGCGTAAGTATTCTGAAAACGCTGGCGTTAAACGTACCGAAGGTAAAGTTGTTGATGTACAGCTGAGACCGGATAATGGATTCATCAGATCAATCAAACTGGAGAATGGACAGGAAATTCACGGAGACATGTTCATTGACTGCACGGGTTTTCGTGCGCTACTGATTGGCAATACATTGGGAATTGGCTATGAAAACTGGTCGCATTGGTTACCCTGTAATTCTGCAGCTGCAGTAGCTTCTGAATCTACTGAACCCTTGCTGCCTTATACAAAATCGACTGCGCACAGTTCAGGTTGGCAATGGCGAATTCCTTTACAGCATCGAACTGGTAATGGCCATGTGTATTGCGATCAGTTCATGTCTGACGATGAAGCCATTAAGATTCTGCTAAATAACCTGGACGCGGGCAAAATTGGAGACCCGCGGGTATTGCGTTTCGTCACCGGGCGTCGTGAAAAATTCTGGCACAAGAATTGTGTCTCAATCGGGCTCTCGAGCGGTTTTCTGGAACCTTTGGAATCGACAAGTATTCATCTGATTCAATCCAACATCAGTCAATTGATCGGATTGTTTCCGCATCGGGATTTTTCTCCCGTTGATATCAGTGAATACAATCGCCAGGCTGGCGAAGAATACGATCTGATTCGGGATTTTCTAATCCTGCATTATAAGCAGACTCAACGCACAGACTCCGATTTCTGGAAATATTGTCGCACTATGCCTATACCCGATTCATTGCAACATAAGATGGATTTGTTTGCCGAAAGTGGGCGCATAGTGCGTGAACCCAAAGACCTTTTCCGTGACAGTAGTTGGGTACAGGTTATGCTTGGACAAGGAATAATTCCAAAATATCACCATCCATTGGCAGACAGGATCACGGATGAACAACTTAAGGAATTTTTAGCGAATGTTAAAAATATTGTAGACAATACAGTAAATAAACTACCTGCGCATTCCGACTACTTGAATCAATATTGCCTGACCTAAACAGTTAGCGTAGCAGGCGGCTCGCCAGGTACTTACGTAAATTTGCTTCACCCTGCTCGCCCAATTCACCCAGCACACCACGCTTGCCCTCTGGCAAGTGGGCTACCGGGTCATCGCCGGTTTGAAAAATATATTGATCAAATAATACTTTCCATGACATTCTTTCAACTTCCGGCATATTACGAATTGAAAGAATGGCGTGCATTAAGGAGTGCATTGGCGTAAATCTTGTGGCGGTTGGACCCTCACGCCACCAGAAATTCACCAACATGCCGACGTCATCCAGTGACTCTACATGATGCAACCATAAACTTGGTATAAACAAGGCGTCACCCGGTTCGAGTTCAGCAATTTGTGTGTGTTTAGCGGCTTCAACGAATTTTGGAAATCGCTCAAGATCTGGATTGTAGGGATCAACCAGGCTACTTGGTTGCCCTGCTATCGTAATATCCAGTGGGCCTATGTACATATTGGGCACTTGTTCGATCGGGAATAATGTGAAACGACGACGACCCTTCGTGACGCAGGCAATATTTTGTGGCAAATCCCAATGAGCCGGCACCCGGGTTTTATTGCCAACCCAGATAGAGAAAAGCTGATCTACTTCTGGATTAATCGCCGGATCGATCAAGGGATTTGAATGTTCTTTGGCAAAACCCGGGAGGTGTTCGGAGACATTCACTGCGCCCGCATATAAATAGGTTGAACCATGGACCCGGCTCTTATCCAAAAGCTGCTCAAGCACATGCGACAAGCTTTGTTGCTTACGCACAAAATTAAATGTTTTGAGATCATCTGAAAATGTAAAAAAACCACCCATATCTGCAGCACCGTGAAAACTCTGGACTGGTTTTTCCAGACTGAAGTCTGTTAAATAGTCTTTCCATGCGCTGTCAGAGTCTTTGGCTATTTGTATAACTGGCCAGTCACTCACAAGACCTCTCAGAATAGCCGGTTGCGCCAAAGGTAATATTTCTCGAGCAAATGAATCGCGATCCACGTTTTCCCAAACACGTACGGATTTTGCATTTTCTTGCAAATTGAAATTCACATTACGGCCTTGCAAAAGCGATTAATGTATTCTGCATGACTTGGCATACTTGCTGCCACTTTGGCCATAAGCTCTCGCAAGTGTTGCAAGTTATACAATGCATCTTTATTTGGGTTGAGATCAAGTTTAGGGTCATAGTGTTGTGGCCAGTGATGTTGGCCTAAATACACAGCAAGCCAGCTGGGATTAGCAAAAAGCTCAACCCCGTCAGAAACAAGCCTCCCGCTTGTCTGGAAGTGATCCATTTTATATTGCAGTGATTCCGGGATTTGCATGTTTCGAACATAGTTCCAGAATTCGGAATCATCGCGCTGTGTTGCCTTGTAATGTAATATCAAAAAGTCCCGTGTGGTTTCGTATTCCTTTATCGTGATACGATTAAACTCTTGTTCTGCGAGTCCATTATTTTTTGACTCAGGAAACAATGCTATTAAGCGACGAATAGCTGTTTGAATGAGATGTAGGCCTGTTGATTCAAGTGGCTCCAAAAAACCTGCTGATAATCCAATAGCTACGCAGTTTTTATTCCAAAACTTTTTCCGTCGTCCAGTGGAAAAACGTAATACAAATGGGTCGCAGGTTTTCTTGGTGTCAATATCATTCAGCAATACACTTGTCGCCTCATCATCAGACATATGCTCACTACAGTACACATGGCCATTACCGGTTCGGTGTTGCAATGGAATACGCCATTGCCAGCCAGATGTTTTTGCCGTGGCGCGTGTGTATGGAATAATGTCTTCCGCTTGTTCACTACCAACAGTCACAGCACGATCACATGGCAACCAATGCGTCCAGTTCTCATATCCTGTTTGCAGAGCGCCTTCTATCAATAAGCCACGAAAACCGGAACAATCAATAAAGAAATCCGCCTCAAGTGATTTACCCTGCTCAAGTTTGATGCTCTGGATATAACCACTTTCTGTATCTAGAGTTGTATTCACAACTTTGCCTTCTATACGTACGACTCCGCGTGCTTCTGCATACTGTCGCAAATAGCGTGAATACATTCCTGTATCGAAATGATAAGCGTAATCAAAAGTTGACTGAATTTTGCTGTGATCCCTGGATGGTGGGTGAAATTTTCCACGTACTGCAGCTGCCCAGGCCATACAATAATCATCCAGGTTCTCAACTTGTTTCTCTTTTTTAGCCTTTAGCCAATGCTGGTGTATTGGAATCGCATCAAAATCGACACCGTATGTGCCAAACGGATGAAAATATCGTGTGCCTTTTTTACCCCAGTCTACAAACTCTATGCCCAATTTAAATGAACCCATAGTTTTAGACACAAATTCATTTTCTTCAAGGCCGAGCGATTGATTGAATAGCTTAATAGGGGGTATAGTTGCTTCACCAACACCAATAGTTCCAATCGAAGCGGATTCAACTAGCTGAATTTCGCAACCACCCCGCAAAGCATTAGACAAAGCCGCGGCGGTCATCCAGCCGGCCGAGCCGCCGCCAACGATCAGGATCTTTTTAATCTGCTTATCACTCATAAAACCATGTATTCGTATGCATTTAATTTATCTTTGGGTACGATACGCTAGTATAGCAGTAGAACTTTTCAGCTTTCATGCAAACACCGGAACACTGACATGCACTTCATTCTCAAACCTGCTTCGTTTTTAACAATACTGATCCTTGCAGCATGTGCAGCATCAGGGCTTACAGTAGTGCCAGAAAATACCCTGCAGCAAGAAACCACAACGCTCAAGATCGGTTCACCTGATGGATTGATAGATTTCTCTCTTAGTGACGAGAATGGGCAACTGAGATATTCGGTCACACGAGGTGCTGCCGAAGTCATCCACTCCTCGCGTCTGGGTCTGCGCTTTATTGAGCAACACGGTTTTGATGAAAAACTGCGGATTGTAAGTTCCAGTCAAAGCTCGGTTGATACCAGCTGGGAACAACCCTGGGGCGAACGGCAATTTATCAAGGACCAGCATAATGAACTACTGGTTTTGATCGAGCGCACGGATAGACCTCAGCTCATGAGTATGCGTGTCCGGGTTTTTAATGATGGTCTTGGTTTCCGTTACGAAGTGCCAGAACAAGCTGGATTCAAGTCCGTATCTATTAATGACGAACTGACCGAATTCAACCTGGATGAGAATGCCACCACCTGGTGGATTCCTGCACGCGAATGGAACCGCTATGAATACCTTTATGAAAAAAGCCCCTTAAATAAAGTCAAGATGGTGCATACCCCTGTCACCCTGAAGTTATCCGACGGGACGCATGTCAGCCTGCATGAAGCCGCCCTCCTGGATTACTCCGGAATGTCCCTGGAAAAACTGCGTAGCGGTAATTTGAAAGCCAATCTTGCACCTCGTTCGGATGGCGTACTAGTCAAAACCAAAGCACCGTTCAAAACTCCATGGCGCACCATCCAAATTGCTTCGGATGCCGTGGGCTTGATGAATTCTGATCTTATCTTGAATTTGAACGAGCCTAATCAGCTTGGCGATGTATCCTGGTTCACACCGGGCAAATACATCGGTATCTGGTGGGCAATGCACATGCGCGAACGCACTTGGGGCAATGACGGTATTCACGGTGCGACCACTGAAGAAACCATGCGCTACATGGATTTTGCCGCGCAACACGGATTCAATGGTGTGTTGGTTGAAGGCTGGAATCTAGGCTGGGATGGTGACTGGTTTCATAATGGCGATGTATTCAATTTCACCAGGAGCTATCCGGATTTTGACATTGCAGCCGTTGCAGCCTATGGCAAAAAAGTCGACGTGCCACTAATCGGGCATCATGAAACCTCAGGAAATATCACAAATTACGAAAACCAGATGGACGCTGCTTTTGACTTGTATGAAAAAAGCGGCGTTCAAGTCATAAAAACCGGCTATGTGGCGGACGCCGGTGACATAAAAAGAATTGATGCAAATGGCATTGCACAATATGAATTTCATGATGGACAACATATGGTTGACCATCACATCAAGGTGGTAAAAAAAGCCGCGCAACATAAAATCTCTATCAACCCGCATGAACCCGTTAAAGATACTGGACTCAGACGGACTTATCCCAACTGGGTGTCACGCGAAGGTGCTCGTGGCATGGAGTTCAGTGCCTGGGGAGTACCGCCTAACCCACCGGAACATACCACCATACTTCCTTTCACGCGATTATTATCCGGGCCCATGGATTACACGCCCGGAATATTTGAATTGCGTCCGAGTGAGTTACCGCCAGTAAGAGAGGACATGCCCAGAAATGATGTACGCTCTCGAGTTGAAACAACTTTGGCCAAACAATTGGCATTGTATTTGACCATTTATAGTCCGATTCAGATGGTGGCCGATCTACCCGAACATTATGCCAAGCATATGAACGCGTTCCAATTCATAAAAGACGTTCCCACCGACTGGTCCGAATCAAAAGCCTTACAAGGCGAGATTGGTGACTTTTTGGTGATTGCACGTAAAGACCGAAATAGTGAAGACTGGTATTTAGGCGCAATCACAGATGAACAGGCACGCGACTTCTCCATTCCTTTAGTGTTTTTAGAAGCTGGTAAGCAATACACGGCACAAATTTACCGCGATGGTCCATTGGCAAATTACGATTCGAACCCGTACGACATTGTGATTGAGGAACGCACCCTGGGATCGACTGATACTTTATCACTCAGTCTTGGAAATGGTGGTGGAGCAGCGATCAGATTTATCAAGAAATGATTTTACAAATTCGGTTTACGTGCCTGGACACGACAAGAATTTGAATAAGCCGTCACTTTTTGATGGCTAGTTATTAAAGCAAATCAGATACTCTTCCGGGGCTTGACCGCGGCATTTATGAATACGTGAAATGGGAATCCCGGTCATATAACGATACAAAAACTGATTAAAAACAACAACTTGGCTTAATTCAAAGCGTAATTTTCGATACTTGGCCTAATTCCGTGTATATTATCGGCACACCCCAGCTTGCCAATAATAATAAAAATCCATACCTAATTATGCCGACCCATAAGATCAAAGCCATAGACATTGCTCACCTCGCCGGGGTATCACAACCCACGGTATCGCGAGCATTGCGTAATAGTCCATTGGTGAGCAAAAAAACCCGTGAAAAAGTTCAAGCCATTGCCAAAGAACTGAATTATAAAGTGGATGTGCACGCGAGCAACTTACGCACCCAGCACACTAACACCCTTGCGCTTTTGATCCGGCGTGATTCGGATGACCAATCCACCATGATCAATCCGTTTTTCACCACCATGCTCACAAGCATTACACATGCCGCTGCACGTCACGGATATGACCTATTGGTTTCATTCCAGCAACTCAGCCAGGACTGGATCGCCGATTACGAATCGTCAAAAAAAGCCGATGGCATTATCTTTTTAGGCTACGGTGCCTACACCGATTACATTGAACGCATTTCATCCTTAAAAGACAGTGACGCACACATCGTGACCTGGGGGCCTGTGGTAGAGGGTCAACCGGGGTATTTTGTTGGTTGTGATAATTTTTCCGGTGGTTACCAGGTTGCAAAACATTTGCTAGAACTTGGGCACAAGAATATTGCTTTTATCGGAGATATTTCTGATGACAGTCCGGAATACCGTGATCGCTTTAACGGGTTCTCCACTGCTTTGCAGGAAGCGGATTTAACCATCGACCCGCTAATGCACCATGGCGCACACTCTTCCGAGGAGTGTGGTTATACCGCCGCCCGGGAACTGTTAAATCGTGACATGGATTTCACCGCCGTATTTTGTGTCAGTGATTTGATTGCGATTGGAGCCATTCGAGCCTTTAATAAACATGGCCTGAATGTACCGGAAGATATTTCTGTGGCCGGTTTTGATGACAT
>JABDMI010000042.1 GCA_013001575.1 Gammaproteobacteria bacterium | reverse complement strand
TTGAATTCCACTTTATAAGTCTCGGGCTTTTGCGAATCGGGTAACTGCACCCAGTAATTGGATAACATGGTTCCGGTCGCGCGGTCGGTGTTCACAATATCGAACATCGGATTTTCCACGCCTTGCTGCAAACGGTGAATAAGTTTTTTATCCAAAACCGAATCAATCCCGTGATCCTGTTCCTGTTGTTTGTATTGACCAACGCCTTCAACCTCGTCATTCCAGTACAAGACTTTACTCAGATCGATGGTTTTGTGTTTCCAGTGCGTCAGGTCATTGCGTACTTTTAGCATTTCAACTTTGCCGATCATGTCGTTCACACTTCTAAAGCCCAGCTCAGCCATGATCTCTCGCAGCTCTTCGGCAAGGTAATAGAAAAAATTCACCACGTGTTCGGGTTTGCCGGTAAAGCGTTTGCGTAATTCCGGGTCTTGGGTAGCGATACCCACCGGGCAAGTATTGAGATGACATTTACGCATCATGATGCAACCTTCGGCGACCAGTGCAGCAGACGCCACGCCCCACTCCTCGGCCCCCAGTAAAGCGGCGATTGCCAGGTCTTTACCCGTTCGGATTTGACCATCGGCTTGTACAATGACGCGATCACGCAATTTATTTCGTAATAGCGTTTGGTGGGTTTCGGCCAGGCCCAGTTCCCAGGGCAAGCCGGCGTGCTGAATGGAGGTTAATGGTGAGGCGCCGGTTCCGCCGTCGTGGCCGGAGATCAGGATCACATCCGAGTGCGCCTTGGCCACTCCCGATGCAATGATGCCGACCCCGCATTTAGACACCAGCTTGACGCTGATGCGGGCTTTGGGGTTGGAATTTTTCAAATCAAAGATCAACTGCGCCAGATCTTCAATGGAATAGATATCGTGATGCGGCGGTGGCGAGATCAAACCCACACCCGGGGTGCTCATGCGCACTTTAGCGATCCAGTCATTGACTTTATGACCGGGTAATTGCCCACCCTCGCCGGGCTTGGCGCCCTGGGCCATTTTGATCTGGATCTCTTCGGCGGTTGACAGGTATTCAGCGGTTACCCCAAAACGTCCGGATGCCACTTGTTTGATCGCGGAATTGAGTGAGTCACCATTCATGGTCGGCTCATACCGACGGGCATCCTCACCACCCTCGCCGCTGTTACTTTTGGCGCCAATGCGATTCATCGCAACCGCCAGGGTAGTATGCGCTTCGTAGGAAATAGACCCGAATGACATGGCCCCGGTGGCAAAACGTTTGACAATGTTGTCTAGTGCCTCGACTTCGGCAATATCGATCGCTTCACCCTTACGGAAATCGAGTAGCTGTCGCAAGGTGACCGGGTGATCAACTTCGGCATTTATGGCGCTGGCGTATTTCTTGTAACTTGCATCGTGTTTGTTACGCACCGCATTTTGCAGGTAATGGATGGTGGTTGGATTGAACAGGTGCTGTTCACCATCTCGTTTCCACTGCAAACGTCCATTGGTGGGCAGAACCGTGGGCGCCTGGTCGGCAAATGCCTGGGTGTGACGGGCCATGCACTCTCTGGCGATTCCGTCAAAATCCAGTCCGCCAATACGCGACACCGATCCGGCAAAACACTGTTCAACCACGTTGTCGCCCAAACCGAGAATTTCAAAGATCTGACTGCCGTGATAAGACTGCAGGGTCGAGATACCAATTTTGGAAATGATCTTGAGTAACTCTTTTTCTATGGAATATTGATAATTGCTTATGGCCTTATCAATGCTCTCCACACCTATGAACTGTTTGTCTTTTAAGCCCTTGGTTATGCAGGCATAAGCCATATACGGATAGATCGCGTTTGCCCCGTAACCGATGAGCGTGGCGTAGTGATGCGCTTCCCACACATCGCCACAGGCAACCACGAGTGAGGTGTGCAAGCGCAGTCCGGCCTTGAGCAGGTACTGATGCACGGCGCCCACCGCTAATAAAGACGGTACGGCAGTGGCCGCGTGATTGGTACCGCGGTCCGAAAGGATCAGAATATTACAACCATTTCGCACCAGGGCTTCGGCTGACGCGCACAAGGTGTTGATCGCGGCTTGCAAACGGCCATCCTGGCCATCGGCTTTAAAGTTCAGCTGCAAGGTGCCGACTTTGAATTGCGACAAGGTGTTGTTCTGGATCTTGAAATAATTTTCCACCCCCAGCACCGGCGTTTGTAATTCAATGACCTCGCAATGCCTGGCTTGCGGTTGCAGAATGTTGTTCGCAGAACCCAGCAACATGTTCAATGACATCACGTGGCGTTCACGAATGGAATCAATGGGTGGATTGGTCACCTGGGCAAAAAGTTGTTTGAAATAGTGCGACAGGTGTTGCGGTTTTTGCGACAGGATGGCCAGGGGCGTATCGATGCCCATGGAAAACACCGGCGGCTTGGCCGCTTCCGCCATTGGACGGATGATGTGTGAGACGGCTTCACGATCAATGCCATGCAAGATCTGTTTGCGTTTCAAGGTACGCGAGTCGTATTCGATACTGCCACTCATGTCATTACTGGGCAGGTTATCGATACTCACCTGATGCTGCTCGAGCCATTCACCATAGGGTTTGGCTGTGGCGATCTGGTGTTTGATCTCTTCATCCGTCAGGATGCAGCCGTTTTCCAGGTCCGCCACCAATAAACGGCCCGGACGTAAACGCCCACTGTGTTTAATATTCTCTGGCGCGATGTCATACACCCCGACCTCGGAAGACACGATGAGGTAACCGTCTTTGCTTTCGATATACCGAACCGGACGCAAACCGTTACGGTCCACCGTGGTGCCGACCAGTTTGCCGTCGGTAAAACACAAGGCCGCCGGTCCATCCCAGGGTTCCATGAGTGCCTGATGGTATTGGTAGAACTCTTTCAACTCTTGCAACATGTTGTCGTCGTGCTGCCAGGCCTGGGGCACCAGCATCATCAAGGCATGGGGCAAGCTGTAACCGGCCATCATCAAGAATTCGAGCACATTATCCAGACTGCCGGAATCGGATAATTCGCTGCCGATGATCGGCAGAAGTTTTTCCATTTCGTCCGCGGTGAAAATTTCCGAGGCCAAGAGTGCTTCACGCGCCCGCCACCAGTGTTTGTTCCCCTGAATGGTATTGATCTCGCCATTATGCGCAATGGTGCGGAAAGGTTGCGCCAGTTTCCATTTGGGCACCGTGTTGGTCGAAAAACGCGAATGCACAATGGCAATTGCCGAGGTCAAAGCCTCATTTTGCAGATCCGGGTAATAGGTGCGTAGTTGATAGGTGGTCAACTGGCCTTTATAAACAATGGTTTTGTACGAACACGAAGGTATGTAAAACGCATCAACCGCATTCGGTAATAACTGATGGATGTGGTGAATGGCAAACTTACGGAACACGTATAAACGGCGTTCCAGCTCGGCGAAACTGAGATTGTCTTTGGGTTTGATGATGATCTGGAACTGGCGCGGCTCCACCGACAAAGCGGTTTTACCAATGCCGGATGGATCGGTTGGTACTTTGCGGTACAACAAGGGTTGCAAACCGAGTTCATCCATAGAGTCATTCATTAAAACTTTGCAGCGTTGAAAAAGCGTGTCGTCCTTGGGATAAAAAACCGCCGCCACCCCGTAGTGACCAAACTCCGGCAACTCGATATTTTTCTTTTGACACACACTGACAAAAAAACTGTGCGGCATTTGCAATGAGATTCCGGCCCCGTCACCCGAGTCGGGTTCGCAACCGCAGGCGCCACGATGTTGCATACGCTCGAGCATGGTCAATGCGTCGTCGACCAGCTTGTGGCTACGCTCACCTTTGAATTGGGTGATCAAACCAATACCACAAGCATCGGACTCGAGCTCGGGCACATACAGGCCGTTATCGGATTGATGCGATAAGGAATTATTTACAGGGTCAGCAAAGTGCTTGAATTTGTCAGACACAAACTCTCCAAATTAGTATTAAGTTTATATACAGCCAGCGGACTGGGAATTGGTCACAGCACTGATGAACATGCATACGCCGTATGCATTATTACAATAGCGACTAGACCGGATCAGATCGGTGGCAACATTTTTCTTGTTGCTTTGCCTGATTTATAACGCGTGAACAGATTGGAGCGTTGAGTATGGACCGAGTGTTGGAATGTTCTTCAAATAGACGTCCAAACGCGAGCCAGTCTGTTAGCGGGCAAAATAGCATAATACCAATGCCATGAGCAAGCTTTAATTAACGGTCTGGTGGCGAAAAGTCGCGAAAAACAGTTTCAAATGCAACTGAATGTGGCTAACGTCGTCGAACGTGCACATTTGAACCATGTTCTATATGGCTAAATGCGTCGAATTCCTTTAAACCTGCTTTTAAAAGTCGTTAAAATTGACTCAACCCGGGGTGTCTGAATCGGCTTCAGGAAATCCCAGGCTTTCGACCATTCGATTGAACATTGCCATCGACATCACCACAACATCTTCGGCATCGCGGCGGGTTACCACGGTAAAGTCGGTATCTGACGACACCTGATCCAATACCGATTTGAGCCGTTGACGGGCTTCGGAAAAATTGACCACTCGCATGCGCATAGCGACTACCTCCTTGAAAGACTCTGGCATTCTACAATATGTACGATAATCTGTACATATAAATGCCGTTTCTGATTTAC
>JABDMI010000041.1 GCA_013001575.1 Gammaproteobacteria bacterium | reverse complement strand
TCCGAGAAACAAAGGTCATTGAATTCAACATGATTGAGTGTCGCGACTTCACGTGCAATTCCACGCAAACTCAAACAATCACCCCGGTTGGGAGTAAGATCGACCTCGATAATTTTGTCATCCAGCTGCAAATATTCGCGTATATTTTTTCCTACAGGTGCATCATTTGGCAGCTCATACAAACCTTCCGAGCTTTCCGCAAGACCGAGTTCAACTGCCGAGCACAACATTCCGTTTGACTCTACGCCGCGCAATTTGGATTTTTTGATCTTAAATTGCTTGCCTTCAGGATTAGTGAGAAAGCCACCTACTTTGATCAGAGGAACCTTTAATCCTGGGCGGACATTTTTTGCTCCACACACTATTTGCAAAGTTTCATTACCATCATTCACTTTGCACACGCTGAGTTTATCGGCGTCCGGATGATTATCTACACTGATTACTTCAGAAACAACAACAGATTCAAAATTTGGTGCAGCATTTTCCACGCTACCAACCTCAAGTCCTGCCATAGTCAATTGCTGACACAAGGTGCTTGTATCTATGTCCGGGTTAACCCATTCACGTAGCCATGCTTCACTGAATTTCATAGTATTTTCTTTTGCTGGTTAAATTTTCAGGCAAACTGTTGCAAAAATCGCAGATCATTTTCAAAAAACAAGCGCAGATCGTTCACGCCATAGCGTAACATCGTGAGTCGCTCCACACCCATCCCAAAGGCATACCCGGAATATTCATCCGGATCAATACCAACATGCTTGAGCACATTGGGGTGCACCATACCGCAACCCAAAATTTCCAACCATCCGGTATGCGAACAGACTCGGCAACCGGCTCCGTCACACATCACACATCCCATGTCTACTTCTGCCGAAGGTTCAGTAAATGGAAAATACGATGGTCGAAATCGCACGGGTAGATCCGCTTCAAAAAACTCATGCACAAAATCTTCCAGCACCGAGCGCAGGTTGGCAAAACTTACATTTTTATCAATGACCAAGCCCTCAACCTGATGAAACATTGGGGTATGTGTTAGGTCCGAGTCACAACGGTAAACGCGACCTGGCGCAATCAAGCGCAATGGCAATTTATTGTTTTTAACAGCCTGCTCCATGGTCCGAATTTGCACCGGAGAAGTATGGGTGCGCAACAATTTGCCTGGACCAGCGACACTTTCTTCTAAATAGAATGTATCGTGCATGGCACGAGCCGGATGAGTTTCGGGAATATTCAAAGCGGTAAAATTATGGAACTCGTCTTCAATTTCCGGTCCTTCGGCCACGAAAAACCCGGCGTAGTGAAACATTTCTTCAATCCTCTCCATGGTTCTGGTGATCGGGTGAAGGTTGCCGGCGGCTGAACCACGCCCGGACAAAGTGATATCCACACGCTCGGATTCGAGTTGCTTGGCTAAAGCCTGAAGTTGTAAATCATCTTTACGCGCTTTAAGCGAGGCTTGCAATGTCTGCTTGGCAACATTAATGCCCTGCCCAACTGACTTACGCTCTTCATGCGGCAAACTGCCCAGCTGTTTCAATTGTGCGGTAAGTTGCCCTTTTTTGCCCAACAACTCAACGCGTAATTGCTCAACAGAATCCAGACTCTCCGCAGCTTTGATCCGAGTGAGAGACTCCTGCAGTATTTTTTCTAGATCGAAAGTTTGTTCCGACATGTTTGATCCAAATATTGTGTATCTAAAGGTTTTAAAAATTACATAAAAAAACGGGGTCAGCCTCGGCTTTCCCCGTTATCTTAATGCTTTTTTGTGTGTCCGTTAATATTCTAACGGCGGTAAATCATAAGTATCTGCAATTAAGACAGGCTGGCCTTGGCTTTTTCAACTAAGGCACTAAAACCTGCCGCGTCATGCACAGCGATATCCGCTAATACTTTACGATCCACTTCAATACCGGCTTTGCTCAAACCGTTTATGAAACGGCTATACGACAAACCCGAAAGACGGGCTGCGGCATTGATACGCGCAATCCACAAACGACGGAATTGACGTTTTCTTTGGCGACGATCGCGATACGCGTATTGACCGGCTTTGGTTACCGCCTGGACTGCGACGCGATAGATCTTGCGACGCGCGCCGTAATAGCCTTTCGCACGTTTGAGAACTTTTTTATGTCTTGCTCTGGCGGTTACGCCTCGTTTAACTCTTGCCATGATTCTGCTCCTTTAATTATGAGTAAGGCAACATGCGTGTAACCGACTTTTTGTCACACTCAGCAACTTGCTGAGTAAGACCGAGCTGGCGTTTACGCTTGGAGCTTTTCTTGGTAAGAATGTGTCGAAGGTGCGACTGACGACGTTTAAAGCCGCCTTTGCCGGTACGCTTAAAGCGTTTGGCTGCACCACTATTGCTTTTCATTTTTGGCATGGTTTATCTCCTGCCTCTATTATTGAGGCGTTACCACTGTTATGACCTTTTCCCAGTTGCTGTATCAGCCAACGGTTGAAGGTGTAACGTCATTGACCGAATAAGCGGTCGACTACGTTCGCTTCTTAATCAGACCATTAATAGTCTGTTCTTTTTTATTTGATTGCCGGTCAAACTCTCAACCAGCAACACAAAATTCGTTTTGATCCCGAAACCGTTAATTAACTGGCACGGGGCGCCATGATCATCACCATTTGGCGACCTTCAAGCTTAGGAAACTGCTCAACCGCAGCCAGCTCATCCAGGTCACCTTTGATGCGTTCCAGCATTTGTGCACCCAATTCCTTGTGCGCCATCTCTCTTCCTCTGAAGCGCAAGGTAATTTTAACCTTATCGCCTTTTTCCAAAAACTTGATCAAACGTTTTAGTTTGATCTGGTAATCACCCTCGTCTGTACCTGGTCGGAACTTGATCTCTTTAACGTGGATAATCTTTTGTTTTTTCTTGTTGGAGTGTTGTTTTTTCTTTTGTTCAAAAAGATACTTACCAAAATCCATTATCCGGCACACAGGCGGCTCGGCGTTGGGTGACACTTCGACTAAATCCAGGCTAGCTCCGGCGGCGAGACTAAGTGCTTCTTCGGTTGGTAAGACACCAATCTGTTCTCCATTTTGGTCTATGACCCGAACTTCATGATTGGTTATTTCTTTATTGCGTCTTGAACGTTTTTTACTAATTGTAACTACTCCAGTTAATTAAAATCTTTGTGCAGAATAAAAAAGCCAGGACTAGGCGTCCCGACCTTTAGACTGTACATCTTGGGCCACCAATGCGACCAGCTCTGCAAGTGGCATGGCGCCGAGGTCTTCCCCGTTACGGGTACGTACGGCCACGCTCTCTTGTTCGGCTTCGCGGTCTCCAAGTACCAACATATATGGCACCCGCTGCAAAGTGTGGGTGCGAATTTTAAAGCCGATCTTCTCGTTTCTCAAGTCTGTTTCTACTCTAAACCCCTGTTTTTTCAAGGCCTGGGACACAGTTTTGGCGTATTCCTTGGTTCTGTCTGTGAGACTCATGACCGTAATCTGGGTTGGTGACAGCCAGGTTGGCAGGTTTCCGGCGTAATGTTCAAGTACCACACCAATGAATCTTTCCAGCGATCCGAGAATGGCTCGATGCAGCATCACGGGTGTTTTTTTGCTGTTGTCTTCCGCCACATAAACTGCCCCCAAGCGCTCCGGCATGGAGAAATCCAGCTGCATAGTGCCTAATTGCCAACTTCGGCCAATGCTGTCGCGTAAGGAAAAATCGATCTTGGGACCATAAAAAGCACCATCGCCGGCATTCAAAGTCCACTTCAATCCAGTGGCTTCCAAGGCCGCTTGCAAGCTCTCTTCCGCCTTATCCCAAAGGGCTTCATCCCCTACCCGCTTCTCGGGTCGAGTGGACAGAAAGACCTCAATGTCACTAAAGCCGAAATCGGCATAGACTTCCTGTAAAAAACCCACAAAAGAGGCGACTTCCGCTTGAATCTGGTCTTCGGTACAGAAGATATGCGCATCATCTTGTACAAAATTGCGCACCCGCATGAGGCCATGTAAGGCGCCACTGATCTCATTGCGATGACAGGAACCAAATTCAGCCATGCGTAATGGCAATTCGCGATAGCTGTGCAGGCCGTGATTATAGATCTGCACATGGCAGGGACAGTTCATCGGTTTGATGGCGTAAGTGCGATCTTCAGAACCGGTAGTAAACATGTGTTCCGCGTACTTGTCCCAGTGACCAGATTTTTCCCATAGCGATCTGTCCAGAATTTGTGGCGTTTTGACCTCTTGGTAATCGTGGTCTTTTAATTTGCCACGCATGTATTTTTCAATCGTTTGATAAATGGTCCAGCCTTTGTCGTGCCAGAACACCATGCCAGGTGCTTCTTCCTGCAAATGAAACAGGTCGAATTTTTTACCAAATTTACGGTGATCACGTTTGGCCGCTTCTTCCATGCGATGCATGTAAGCTTTCAGATCTTTTTTACTGGCCCATGCGGTGCCATAAATTCGTTGCAGCGTTTGTTTGGTAGCATCACCGCGCCAATAGGAACCCGATACTTTGGTCAGTTTAAAGTTTTTCAAAAACCGGGTATTGGGGACGTGTGGCCCGCGACACATGTCGGTGTATTCTTCATGGTGATACAAGCCAATGCGTTCCTGGCTCTCGGGAATGTCTTGTTGAATAATTTCTATTTTGTAGGGTTCGCCACGATTCTCGAAGGTATTGATCGCCTCATCCCGTGTGGCCCATTGTTTGACCACATCGTATTCAGTCTTAATCAACTCGTGCATACGGGCTTCAATTTTTTCGATGTCATCGGGTGTAAACGCACGTTCGTATTCGATGTCGTAATAAAAGCCTTCATCGATTACCGGGCCGATAGCCATTTTGGCATCCGGATACAATTGTTTAACGGCATGTCCGATCAAATGCGCACAGGAATGGCGAATGATCTCCAGACCTTCGTCACTTTTGCTCGTGTAGATAACCACATCGGCGTCTTGCTCGATAAGATCGCTGGCATCGATCTGGTAACCGTTCACACTACCGGCAATGGTCGCTTTGGCTAAACCAGGACCAATATCAGCGGCAACTTCAGCCAAAGTCACAGGCTTGTCGAATACGCGTTGAGAACCGTCGGGAAGTGTGATTACAGGCATTGTTTTTCTCCAGTGGCGATCCTTACAAAAGATCGCGTGATTAATGTTTGTTGATACTATGAACCTCTGCCTGAGGTTTGTTTTAGTCCCTGCGGGACAAACTTAATTGATTTTAGATCTCAGCATAGCTGAGATAGGATTATTCTTTAAATCTCCGAAAGCTTAGCTAAAAGGCTTTTAATCCCTGCTAGCAGGGATGGGATTATTTTTTAAGCTGCCTTAGGCAGCTTGGTAGGACTAAGCAGATTCGAACTGCTGACCTCTACCATGTCAAGGTAGCGCTCTAACCAACTGAGCTATAGTCCTGTGGGTGTTTTCTGTGCAAATTGTTCTGCAGGGTCGGGAATTTTACTGGGTTTAAGGAGGCTGTCAATTAAAAGCGACACTGAAGCTGTATAAATCCGTGATTTGGCGGTTCTCAGCACGAAATTGTCAACAACTCGTATCATGTACAGCAAAAGTACCCGTTACCACAGTGGCTGGTTTTACACCATTTTTGTACGACGCTTAAGCCAGTGTTCGATCTCATCCCAATTATTCGGCTTGCAAATAAAATAGCCTTGTGCCGTATCGCATTGCATTTTTTTCAGATTATTCAAAGTGACCTCGTCTTCTACACCTTCGGCGATCACCTCGAGCTCAAGTGCTTTTGCCAATTTGATAATGGTCTCGACAATGTATGCGCGATCGGCGCTTTTCAACATGTCCATTATGAATGAACGATCCAGTTTTAATTTATTGATCGGGAGATTTCTCAAATATGCCAATGAAGAATATCCTGTTCCAAAATCATCTATTGACAATTTTATTCCCAGGTCTGAGATCTGGGTGAGATATTCTGTTGACTTGTAAGCGTCATGCATAATGGCCGTTTCAGTGATCTCAAGTTCAATTTTGGACGGGTCCGCATCAAATTTTTCCAGCAACACTTTTAACAATTTTACCAGTCGATTATCTATAAGGTTACGCGCTGAAATATTCACTGCAATTGTGTAATCTTGCCCGTTCTTGATCCATTGTTGTTGTTGTGCAAGTGCCTGATTCAGTATTTCTTCTGTGAACTCAAAAATGGAATTAGACATTTCAATCAGTGGAATGAACATAGCCGGACTCAACATACCGAGTTTGGGATGCTCCCATCTTGCCAGAACTTCAAAGCCTTTGATGTCCTTGGTGATAAGGTCCATTTTTGGTTGATAATGCAAAAATAATTGACCGCTTTTTATCGATGAGCTGAGCTCGGCGATCATGGTCAAACGTTCCGGGGAATATTTATCATCCGAGGTTTCGTAAAACATATAACTGCGGGCGGATGTTTTGGCGTTATACATGGCAACATCAGCGGAACGTAATAAAGCATGATTATCCAGCCCGTCATGTGGAAACAATGCAATCCCGACACTCGCCTCAATACTAAGATTCAGGTCCTTGATCGAGAATGGCTCATTCAATGCAGCGAGTATTTTTTTGACTATGGATTTTGCTTCTTCTTTACTACTAACATCATTGGCAAACAATATAAATTCATCGCCACCAAGCCGGCAAACATCAAACTCTTTATCAATATCCATGGCTTGCAGGCGAGGTCCAATTTCCTTAAGGATCAAGTCGCCAGTAAAATGACCGAGGGTATCGTTAATTTCCTTGAACCGGTCAAGATCGAATAAAAACAATGCCGCATTATGCATACGGTTATTTTCCATGGCATTTTCGAAAAACTCATGAAAATTAGAGCGATTGGGCAGCCCCGTCAAATCGTCATGCTTTGCTATAAAATTCAATTCACGATGTTTTTCCGCATTAATCAACGCCAGCGATACTGCTTTACCGATCGAACGTAGAATGTCGAGATTTTGTTCGTCGAGCACGTGAGCACTCGCATAAGACAATATTATTACTGCAACTTTTTCATCGAGATATGTCAGGGGAATGATTGCTACAGAGTGCAATCCGGCTTGAGCGATCAAATCCCTGTATTTTGGCAGAATACGGTCATCATGCAGAATATCGCCGGAATACAACATTTCTCCGGTCTCCAGTGCATTGCCGATAAAATCCGGATTAATCGGTAACACACTGACTTTTTCTGATTCGCCGGGATTACTCCCGTGCTCATCAACAAGATTCAAAACGGTGTTTGATTCGTCCACCTCGTAAATGGCAACACGAGGATTTCCCGGGTAATCAAGCATTGCCTGCATGGTTATTTTGTAAATATCTTCTTTTGCAGTAGTCGCATGTAATTTATTGGACAAATCGTTAATTAATGCAAGTTCCAGGTTATGACTAAGCAATTGTTCCCGGGTTTTCATTAATTCACGTTCAGACTGTTTTCGATCACTGATGTCACGCATGCAAGCCATGACGGTCATTTCATCGTCTTCCATTGGCTCAACAACACTCAGGGTAACTTCTGCAATAAACGGTGTTCCATCATATTTCAAAAGCTCCCACTCAGTCTGATGTTTATTGTATTGGACGATTTTACTGATAATAGCATTAGCCTTGTCATTGGAATTCACCCCATCGTGTTGCACAGCAGGTGAATAGCGTGCTACATGACTGCCAATTAAATTTTCACGATCACTCCCGAATAACCTTGCCGCTTCTGCATTACAGTCAATTACCCTGAAATCCTTAAGCAAAAATATTCCGTCGCCGGAACTTTCAAACAGATGTCTGAACTTTAAATCTTTTTGTTTAAGAGATTTGCGTATGTTCAATACCGGCCCGATATCAATCAGTGTGCAAAGGTAGCCAATTGACTGCTTGTCTTTGTCTTTTAATTCACTAATGGTCAGGCGAATTGGCAATAGACTTTTATTTTCACGGTAAAGCAAACACTCGTATCCACTGCCTTTTAACTGGTCCTTATGCATAACTATTTGTTCAAAATCGATCTTTCTTAGTACCTCATTATCTGAAGTAAAATCTTGCATCAGATAATCTGGGCTGTCTACTGAATAAATCAAATTCGAAAATTGCTTGCCTTTAACTGCAGATTTATCACAGTTAAGTAATTTTAGTGCTGATTTATTCAAGAATGAGACATGACCTTTCAGATCGGTAGCAATAATTGAAAATCTCGAATTGATGTACATCGCATTTTCAATAATTGAACCACCAGTAGTAGATGTCTGCATGGTCGATTTGATTTGTTTGCTTTCGTACACTTAACGCCCCTGCCCTGTGTAATGAAAATCGTTCTATGAAATCATGAACAAATTTCTGGCTTCGTTATTTCTGATAATGTCATATAAATTGCTATCAAGTGTCATATTTGCACAACTTTTTGACTTATACCAGTATTTTATAATATATATGGTGATATTTAAACCATTTATAGATGTTTCATAATTCAATTCTTCATTGAATACAGTATTTGTAAAATATATAAGCAAGTATCGCTCTTCATTGATTGTTTATAGGAAATTTGCGCCAATTGTGGTGATTGATTGAACTTAATGAGCAAATGCAGCTGTTCAACTTGTGAATAATTTTCATCCCAAAAAAATTTAATTTGAATTATTTCTCCAAGATCGCAATCAATGCATTACGAATATTTTCAGGAATCGGAGTGGATTGCCCACTCGCGCGATCCACGAACACGTGGGTAAAATTGCCATGTGCGACAGCCTGATCTGAATTCTGTTTAAAAATCCCGATTGCGTAAGTCACCGAAGAATTTCCCAGCTTTCCTACCCGGACTCCTACAGCAAGTTTATCCGGGTACGCGATCGGTGCATGATACTCGCACGAGGATGCAACAACGAATCCGACGGTATCGGAGTTTTGAATATCCAATTCACATTTATCGATCAAATATTTGTTGGCAGCTGTATCAAAATACGAATAATAAGTAGCATTATTTACATGGCCGTAAATATCGTTATCCATCCAACGTGTAGTGACATCCACAAAATAACGATAGTCTTGTTTTTTTGGAATATTTTTCATATTATTTATTCACGACAATTCAGTAAGCGGCGTTATAAATTGCTTGAGCGTCAGCATAGCTCACTTCACGCGGGTTATTAATGAGCAATCTTTGTTGTTGCATACCCGCTTCAGCTAACATGTCGAGATCGCCCTTTTCAATATTCATGGCTTGTAAAGTTGTAGGAATGCCAAGGTCTTTGGCTAATTCAAGAAAATACTCAGCCATCATTTCAGCCGGCTGCGACACATGTTCAGCCGAATTTGGTTGGCAATCGGAAATACATGGCACCAGTTCAGCGTACAGATCATCGGCATCGCGACCATTAAAGCGCAACACGTGTGGCAGCACCAAAGAGTTGCTCAGACCGTGAGGGATGTGATAATAGCCGCCCAATGGATACGCCAAAGCATGTACCGCAGCTACCGGGGCATTGGCGAAAGCTTGCCCGGCGTACATTGCACCTAACAACATATCGCTACGAGCTTTTACATTACTGCCGTCTTTAACGGCGACTCGTATTGAGCCCGACAACAAGCGCAAGGCTTCTTTTGCCAACATATCGGAAATAGGATTCTTCAGGCGCACACTGGTAAAAGACTCGATCGCGTGCACCATGGCATCGATACCGGTGGCTGCCGTTATGTGTGCAGGCAAACCCAAGGTGAGTTCGGGATCCAGAATTATCGCATCCCCTAATAAGCTGCGACTGACCACGCCCGATTTGGTGGTCTCACCGGTAGTCACAACCGATACCATGGTCGCCTCCGATCCGGTTCCTGCAGTGGTCGGTATTTGTATGAGTGGAAGACGGCCACTGCGGATGTTGTCTACGCCGTAAATTTCGGCAAGTACTTGTTGCTCTTTGGCCAGCACGGCGATAACTTTGGCAACATCCATGGAGCTGCCACCACCCAAACCGATCACGCCATCACAATTGTCCCGTTTAAGTTGCTCAAAGCCTTGTTGGATGATCTTGTCAGACGGATCCGCCTCTACATCCACAAACAAGGATACTGTGATATTTTTACTGGCTAGGCTAGTTAATGCGACCTCCAATAGTCCGGCTTTTTGTATGCCGGGGTCCGAGACCAATAACAAATTCTTTAAATTCAATTCATCGGCAATGTCGCCCAATTTAGAAACTGAGCCTGGCCCAACATGTGTGTCTGGCACTGTACTGAATAAAAATGATTTCATAATTTATGTACTAGTTTAACTCCAGCGTACAGGCCGCTTGCATGTTCAAACTGCCCAGATAAAGCGTGTTACCGAACTGATTCACGCTGGTGATACTGCTGCATTTGCCATCGGGGTCCTGAAAATTGTGGGTGACATTGCCTTGCATGTCCAATCCAACGATAAAACCGTAATGCGTATCGGCTTGAATCCAACTCAATGGCAGTCCGGCCAAAATAGTGCGTACAAAGGGTTTGTCAGCCATAGCGTCATTTATCTTCATGCGAACGGCTGGCAAAGCGACCCAAAATGTATCCTTGCCATTAAACGAAATATTATCCGGATTTCCAGCCAATCCCGGGTGAAACTGATCCTTTGTGCCTTTTTTATTCCCTTTGAGCCATAAACGATGGATCCGCCCCGTGCCCGTCTCGTTAACCAGTACAAATTCTTCGTTTGCAGAAAGCGCAACACCATTGGCAAAAAACAGATTGTCCATGTGTACCGTGGTCTTTTGAGTCGCTGGCGAATAACTTAACAAGCGTCCCGTATGACTGCCTTCGATAAAATTATAAAAAGTTGTTTGAAAATTAAAAATTGTACTGGCGTCGGAGAACCAGATGGTGCCATCGGAGGCAATATCCAGATCATCTACAAAGATCATTTTTTCACCGGCCACTGAATCGGTTAACACTGTTATGGTTTTGTTTGGCGAGATCGACAACAAGCCTTTATCGGCATCGGCAACGATCAGGTTCCCAACACGGTCAAAGTGCATGCCCAGTGGACGCCCTCCGGTATTGACAAATTCTTCATATATTCCATCTGGCTTAAAACGCACAATGCGCCCGTCCTCCAAGCCTGTAAAGAAAAACCCGTCTGATCCGCGAGTGATATCTTCGGGACCTATACCGATATTTTTTAGGATATGTTTTGCTTTGCGTAGTTTTTCGTTCGGGGCAAAATCACCCTTCAATCCTGGTAGAGGTGCAGGTTCCCATGCAACAGGACTGACTCTGCTCGAACCAAGGAAATAAAGACTGAGCAATAAAAAAGCAAACAAGCCGAGTAGACCAATAAGTAATTTAAATAGAACTTTCATATTTTTCCTATATTGGGTCTCTGGCTTAATTAGCGCTTATCAGAATGACAGTCAGTCACTGAGCGGTTATGATGCATTGCTCGCCAAGTCTATCGGAACACTAGCATGAAAACCATTACAAAAGAACAAGCACAGAATTACTCTGAAATTGAAACACTGCCAAGCGACTGGTTTACCGTGACGCAGGATCAGATAGACACATTTGCAAAATGTACTCTGGATGAGCAATTCATTCATGTAGACCCGGAAAAAGCCGCTCAAACCCCGTTCGGCGGCACCATCGCTCACGGCTTTTTAAGTTTATCCATGTTGTCGTATTTTTCCGAGTCCTTTGCCTTGTTGATCGACGGCTGTTACATGGGGGTAAATTACGGTTTTGACAAAGTACGCTTTATCGCCCCGGTCCGCAGCGGCAAACGCATTCGCGGGCATGGCAAAGTCATCGAGATCAAAGAGAAAAAGCCCGGAACTTTTGCTTTTCGCATGGAAGTGACCATTGAGATCGAAGGCGAAGACAAACCGGCACTCATGGCCGAGTGGTTAACCATGCAAATGGTGAAATAAATATTATTAGCCCAAAAACACGAAATTCAAAATACACAAAACCCTAAACACACGAAAGAAAATATTATGAAAATAGATTTTAAAGATCAAGTTGCCATTGTTACCGGCGCCGGAAATGGTCTGGGACGTTCACACGCTTTGGCACTGGCCGAGCGTGGCGCGAAAGTCGTGGTAAACGACCTCGGCGGTGATGTCACCGGTGCGGGTTCGAATAGTACCGCAGCAGAAGAAGTGGTCGCCCTGATCAAACAAAATGGCGGTCAAGCCTTTGCGCATCCCGCTAATGTTGCCGATTTCGAGCAAGTGCAAGATATGGTTGCACAAGCCATGCAAAAATGGGGCCGCGTAGACATTCTGGTGAATAACGCCGGGATCTTGCGAGACAAGACTTTTGCCAAAATGGAGCTGGATGACTTCAAACTGGTTATGGATGTGCATTTGATGGGAACGGTTAACTGCTGCAAGGCCGTGTGGCAAATCATGCGTGACCAGAATTACGGCCGTATTGTTGTAACCACATCCTCCAGTGGCATGTACGGTAATTTTGGACAAAGCAATTACGGTGCGGCAAAAATGGCGGTGCTCGGTCTCATGAATACATTAGTTCTGGAAGGCGCGAAAAACAATATCAAAGTCAATGCGCTTTCCCCAACTGCCGCCACCCGCATGACTGAAGGCCTGATCCCGGAAGAAGCCTTTAAATTAATGACCATTGAATCGGTCACCGCCGGCTTGCTGACCTTGTGTCATGATCAGGCACCGAATCGCATGATCCTGTGTGCCGGTGCCGGAGGCTATGCCAGTACCCGTTTGTTCGAGACCGACGGCATTTACCTCAAACCCGACCAGCAAACGCCGGAAAATATTGTGAAAAACATGGATGGCATTTGCGACATCAGCAATCAAGCGGAATTGGCCCACGGTGGCAAGCAAACCGAAAAATTCATTATGAAAGCCATGGCTGCCTTACAAGTCTGATAAATGACACAAAAGAATGCTGTCACTGTTTCAAGCAGATAATCTGTCCCTGACCTCGGCATCACCCTGGTATGTGGATCGTCCGGAAGATGCAATTCAGACGCTGGCTGCAGTGACTCGCATTCAACAGTTAAAATACAACGACTCCTGTAAATAAAATATGGAATCACCATTCACGTGTCCGACACGTACAATCGGGTATTGGGTGTAAAATCTTAAATGACTTAACAACAACTTTTCGGGCTTAATATGCGTGTAGGCATCAAACTGGGATATGGCATCGGGCAAGCCGCGGACGGCGCCAAACAAGCCGCATTTAATACCTTTTTGTTGTTTTATTACAATCAGGTCTTGGGTTTGCCGGCCACCCTGGCAGGCCTTGCTGCCCTGATCGCTCTGGCGGTGGATGCCATCACCGATCCAATGATGGGCCAGATCTCAGACCGCTTCCGATCCAAATGGGGTCGTCGTCATCCTTTCATGTTCGCCGGTGCCCTGCCTTTCGCAATCGCGATGTACGCCTTGTTCACGCCGGTTTCCGGACTTTCGACCTATGCATTATTTGCCTGGATGGTTTTCTGGGCAGTGACACTGCGTTTGATGTTGACGGTGTTTTTTGTGCCGCATCTTGCCCTGGGTGCCGAGCTAAGTGACGATTACCACGAACGCACCTCACTGATCGGATACCGGGTATTTTTTACCTACACCGCAATCCTGAGTTTATCCATCATTGTATTGATGACATTTTTGAAAAACACAGAAGCCTATCCCAACGGCATGCTCAATCCCGACGGTTACCCAATGCTGGGATTATTATGTGGCGTGGTCGGTGGTTTAGCGATGTTACTGTCGGCCTTCACAACCCGCAGCACCATCCCCTTACTCAAACAGCCCGCAGCAACAAGCGACAAACGCAATCCGCTATTTGCCGTGATCGATGTGTTCAAGGCCTTGAAACTGGATTCATTTCGTGTGATCTTTTCGGCCAATCTGTTGTTTAATATCATGGCGGGCGTGATACAGGCCTTGCTGATCTATGTGGCAACCTACGTGTATGGCTTCGACTCCAAATATTTTGCTTTTCTGACCCTGGCCCTGGTCATTAGTGTTATTTGTGCGCCCTGGATCGCACAACTGGTTTCCAAACGCATTGGCAAAAAAAACACCCTGGCGGTATCAATTTTTCTGGGCGCATCCATCGCCTTCGCACCATTAATTGTGTATTTGCTGTTTGGGTTGGATTTTATGAACCTGGATCAAAAACTGATTTTTGTGTTTGTGTGTAACGGTTTTGGTAATGCCTTTTTTATCGCCTATGTGATCATGATCGATTCCATGATCACCGATACCATTGACGAGAACGAGTTACTCACGGGTCGACGTGAAGAAGGATTGTTTTTTGCGGCCCGGGCCTTCTGCACCAAAGCCAGTTACGGTTTGGGTGCCTTTTTTGCCGGTCTGTCCCTCGACATCATTAAATTCCCGAAACAGGCCGATCCCAGAGATGTCGATCCCGGCACCATTACCGATCTGGCCATACTGGCGGGACCCGTGTGCTTACTGATGTTTCTCGCAACTATATTGATCTCGAACCGCTATGGACTAACCCAACAGCGGCATCAAGAGATCGTGACTCAGATTGCCGCGCGCGCCTAACAACTGATGTTAAAGTTACTATGCAAAACTTTTCTTAAGTGACTGTTATTAGTATTAAGTCTTCCTTGCGTGGCGAAGAGTGTGAAAGTGGCGAAAGTGGTGAAGCCGTGCACGAACTGCGCGATCCCTACGTGTTCGAGGACTCTGTTGGTGAGCTATACTTGTTTTACAGCAGTTCCGGTGAGCAAGCCATAGGAATCGCATTGCTATCGTGTCACTAAAACTTAACTAAATATAAAATTAAATAGAAATTTACAACCCTGGACCTTGTATGAACTACAACACACTTAAGTACGACGTGAATGAACACATTCTCACTTTAAGCCTGCATCGTCCGGATAATATGAATGCCTTTACCGTGGAGATGTCGCAGGAATTGATTCATGCATTTGAGCGTGCCAGTGACGATGACGAGGTACGTGCCATTGTGGTGACCGGATCGGGCAAGGCATTTTGTGCTGGCATGGATCTTTCCGTAGACGGAAATGTTTTTGGTTTGAATGAAGACCTCAAGCCGAGTATGGCCGACATGGATTTTAGATTGCACGAACCGGAGATCGAGAACGGGGTGCGTGACACCGGCGGTAAAGTGACCCTGGCAATTTACGAGTGCAAAAAGCCGGTAATTGCCGCCATCAATGGTGCCGCCGTCGGCATCGGGGCCACCATGGCCTGTGCCATGGACATTCGACTGGCCTCGGAAAAAGCCAAGGTCGGTTTTGTGTTCAACAAGATCGGCATCACACCCGAAGCGGCTTCCAGCTGGTTCTTGCCGCGTATTGTGGGTGTCTCGCAAGCGCTGGAATGGTGTTACAGCGGTGACATTATTGGCGCCGACGAATTAAAAGAGTGCCGTTTTGTCAAATCGGTGCACGCACCGCAAGATTTGCTTGAAGCCGCGTATAAGATTGCGCGACGCATTAGTGATCACTCACCGGTGGCCATCGCCCTGACCCGCCAAATGATGTATCGCAATGCCGCCCAGCCCCACCCGCTAGACGCGCACAAAGTGGACTCATTGGCAATTTTTTATCAAAGTCTGGAGGATGGCAAAGAAGGTGTGGCGGCTTTTCTGGAAAAACGCAAACCGCAATACACTTCCAAAGCCTCAACCGACATGCCCGAATTTTACCCCTGGTGGGACACCAAATAGCCTATTCAGACCGATACGTTTGTCACATGCTCGACAATCAGGTTTGAGATACGCGGGATCAATTCCTGTGGCAGGTCGTGTCCCATGCCGTCAACAAGCTCCAAGCGGGCATTCGGAATGGCATCGGCGGTATCGATGCCGCACTCAACCCGCACCAGCGGATCATCTTTGCCATGAATAACCAGACTGGGAATATCCACTTGCTCCAGGCCTTTACGGCGTTTGGTGGAGGCCGCGATGGCCAGCATTTGTCGGGCGGTTCCGTCACGTGGCATGCCGCGCTCGAGTAAATTTTTCACAAACATCTCGGTAACCTCGGGGTCAATCGGGTAATCCGGACTACCTATTAATTCCCAGGTACGAATCGAGAATTTCAGTCTGTCTGCAAACGAACTGGATTCGGGCCTACTCATAAAATGGGTGACGACTTCTTTTTTCGGACCGGGCAAACCGCGCTTACCCGTGGTTGACATGATCGAGGTCAGACTCAAGAGTTTCTCTGGATGATCGATGGCCATTTGTTGTGCGATCATGCCGCCCATGGACACCCCCAGCACATGCGCTTTGTCAATCTGCAAATGTTCCAGCAAGGCACAGGCATCATCCGACATATCCTTGAGGGAATACACCGTTTTGACCGGTAGTCCCATTTTACTTTTCAATAACTGCCAGGCGAAATTGGGCACCCCCGCTGCAGTGAATTTTTGCGAATGCCCCATGTCGCGATTATCAAACAAAAGCAATGTGAAACCGGCATCGCGCAAAGCGCGTAAAAAGGCCGGCGGCCAGGCCGGGATGGACATACTCAGGCCGTGGATCAAGAGTATGACCGGCTTATTCAGGTCGCCTTTGACCTCATAGGCTAGCTCGATGTTATTTATTGTGGCTGTAGGCATTGGTTTTCAATTCATTTCTAAAAGAGCGTGCATTGTAACTGAAAAAACTCTTATTAAAGAATGATGACATAGTAATTTATTATTTAGGAATTTTCCAGATCAGAAAATACTCATAAAAAATCACAAATATAAATTTCTGAAATTTATTTCGCTGATTAAGCAGTCATTGCTCTTTTCATAATTCTGATATAAATGTTTAACAAAATAAAAAACGAGCCCTAAGAATCTAGGGCTCGCCTATATTTATCAATTAAATAATCGAATGCGCTAATTACACAACACATTGTTGTTGTATGCGTCGAGTATACCTCCTAAGTAATTAGCCTCTTCAATGCCGGCGACCATAGCGCCCTTATTTTTCCCTTTGGGTTTGTAGGTTTGATTGCCATCAAATCCAACTTCATCCAAGAGCGCATCAGCTGCATCGATCGCATCTATTAGCGCCTGACAGGTGCCTGCCGTAGCATTGATATTGAGCTTCGCCGCTACCAGCTGAGCGACCATGTTGTAGATCGGATCACCTGCTGATTTCTTGCCATCCCTAACCACATCCTCATTTTTGACTTTACGTTTATCGAGAAGATCGACCGCAATCGGGCAAGTGTCAACAACATAAATCGAGTTCTGAATGCCAAGCCCTAGTGTTACTGAAAGGTTGGCATCGAGAACGGCATCCTGATTGCCATTACCGTCACACGAAGTCCAGTTTTTCCAGAAACCAATCGTGCGTGCGTCACCTTCAGGTGGCGGTATGTTATTGACATTAAACACCTCAGTCTCACCGACGCTTAACTCAAAGTCGATGCACTCGGTACTGTTATCACCACCCTCCGGCGTTGCGCCGAGTGGCGTGAAGCCGTCGATCGTATTGCTCCAGCCAGGCATCATGCCGGTTTCGCATAATTGGTAGGTTCCCGGTACTAGTTTCAGACCACCAAAGTCGGCCTCGCCATTTGCATCAGTCGTGTCACTGGCGAGAACGTTACCCTCAGCTGATATCGACGCGCCCTGTCTGATCTCGAAGTTAAATCCTGCAGCAGGTTGACCTGATGAAGTTTTATTGACCATCACCATGCCTTTGGCCGTATTCGTGATAGTACAGGTGATGTCATCTCCTAATCCGACACTGACCGTGTCGCCGTCGACCTGACCACCCGAGCAGACCCAGTCACTGGCCACATAGCCATCGGGACCGGACTCGGACAGATCGTAGCTGCCTTGGTCGAAGCTCGCATTACTCATGACGCCGGTCATACCCGAGAATCCGGTTGGGCCGGTTGCCGTCAGCGTCCAGTCGTTTGCAAGAGCAGTTCCACCAGGATTAGCGCCATTTTCAACTACTTTGACTAAGGTCAATTTCGGTGCATCGTCGCTGTTGGTGAAGGTACAGGTCACATCATCAGTTGTATATAACAAGAGATCTGGACTCGCTTTGCTTACACCACTGACATCCGTACCACCAGCTGTTGCATTGGCACAAGACAGACTCTCATAGGTGTAGTTAGACACACTGCTTTCACTCAATACATAGTTACCTATAACTACAGTTGCATCTGTAATAGACGAATCACCCTCAACACCTGAGCTTATAGTCGGTCCAGTGGCTGTTAAAGTGAAGTCAGTATCCAAAGCTATACCACCATTATCCTTAATCACCGTTTTCAGCAACGTCAATTCGGCGATTTGTGGATTACAGTAATGACTCAGATCACTGTCTGGTTCTAATGTACCGTTTGTAACAGTTCCCGTAGCGGTACCCGTATTTTCGTACAATGGTGTCATTGGATGAATTCCACATAATCCTTGCATAGTTGTGAACGATGTAGTCAACAGGTTGTCAGCCGTTCCAGATGCGATGCAGGTCATCATTTCATCGGGCTCTAAAGTTGTTCCTGGACAGGTAACACTCACACCCTGGTCATCAGTAACGTCTATATCTGAAATGGTCACATTACCCGTATTGGTCACCTTATAGGTCCAGTTAACCTGGCCTCCAATGGCAATAATAGGAGCATCACCGGCAGTAGGATCACTGGCGCTGACACCGTTAGTCGATTTTACAATTTCAATTGATGGATCGGCATCAACCGGGGTAATGACTACTGGTGTTGTGTGAGTAACAATCAGACCGAATTCATCTTTACCACGTGCAATGGCTTCATTAAATACCTGCCCGGCATTGGCTTCAGCGAGTGTCACTTCATGCCCGTTAGTGGTTTCACAATCAGTGCTTGCTCCCGGTGCCAAGACTGCAGCATTACATGTAACGGTTAATGCAAAAGTCAGGTCTTCAACAAAAACCGTACCACTAGGAGTCAATTCCAAATTACCGGTATTGGTGACGGTAAATTTATAGAACAAAATATCACCCAATGTGATGGTTGGATCGTTATTGGTATCAACGCTTCCATCCACATTAGTGAAGTTTTTAAGTTCCTTGGTGAGGAAAATTGAAATGATCGGAATGCTCAAATCATCAAATGCATCGGGTGCTTCATTACTGAATGCGGTCACTTTATTAAATAAGACACCACTGTCAGCTGTTGGTGAACCGTTGGCATCTAATTCGGCTTGAGTGAAGGTATGTGTTGCCGTACAACTTGTGCTGCCACCCACCGCGATCGTGTTTGACGTACAACTTGCATCATCATTATCATTATCGTCATCGATACCCACACCGGTCAGGGTCACATTACCGTCATTACTTACCGTGTAATCATAAGTCACTATTTTAGGTACAACATCATTTAAGCTTTTGGTTACAGACAATTTCACCACGGACATTAGAGGAGTTTGCTCGATCGGGATCATGTGATCATCCATGTCTGTTACAACTGTATTGTCAGGATCCGTACCACTTGCTGTCGCCGTATTATAAATTTTACCGTCAGGAGGGACTCCATTACCATTATCGTCTAGATCAGTTTGAGTCAAAAGATAAGTCGCAGTGCAATTTGCTGAATCGCCATCCAGATAAGGGGGCGTATTCGGATTATCGGGATTGGGGGCTAACATTACGGGATCTGTCGCGGGATCTGTAAAACAATCAATGCTAACAACATTCTGATCCGATTGATTGTTAATTAATGGGTCAGCAACTGACACCGGATTCAATGTCACGTTACCGATATTAGTGACCGTAAAGTCATATTTGAACCTGTCACCTGCATCATCACCATCGCCAGCATCCAGTTTAATGCCGGTTTTTACAATCTTGATCATAGGATCCGGAATTAACGAATTGGTGAATGTACACACCTCACTCTCTTTACTGTCTAGCGTTAATTCGCCATTTGTTGACAATAAATCAGTTACTTCATCATCATCATTTACACACACAGCACTCAAAAGTTCCCATTCATCATTGCCGGTTAAATCTTCAGTCAGGTTGTAGGCACCTTCCGATAAGGTAAGTACACCACTCGTACCCTCACCATTTACCGTAGTTATTGTAATTGGGTCTGGTTGTTCAGATAAATTAAAATTAAAGATATCATCAGCTCCATTGTCCAATTGCTTAACGATGGTCAAGGTAGAAGGAATATCAATACAGTCTTTACGCTCGGAGTTGGGATCCAGAGAGGTAAAGCTGCAGACATTGCTGAGTTCAATACCACTTGGCATATCAGTATCTAGTTCGACCATCTCGTCCACAAAAACAATGCATTCAACTTCGTCATCTAAGAATGGATTTTGCTCGCCTTCACGACCTGGTACACCTGCAAACGGATCGGGCACATTGACATTTAAAACACAAAAAGAGTCGTAATTGGGATTATTGTTCAATGTTCCTATATTAGGGTCAGCAAAAGGTGCTGTTCCACTTGCGATCACTCCATTAGAACCATCACCGCCTCCACCAGTAAACGGGCATCGTGCCCCTTCGTCGGGTTTTGGCTCACTGTTTTTACAATCAAAGAGCTTAACTTCGACCAGCTCCAGGCCGGTTTGAGCATCATTTTCCTGAAAGGATGCACACATGGCAAAATCAGCAAATCCGCCGGCATCATCGGAATCGAAAAATGCACAGGCATCGGCCGAATTTGCACCGGTTCTGTCGGTATCATCAAATGTCCAAGAGACATCGTAGTATGCAGAATCATATGGATCGAACGGAGCTACCAAATGAGTGTCCGAGAAGCCGCTCTGTGAGATATCGGATTGATTCGGCACATCGTCTGGCCCTTGTGCGTCTAAATTGAATACGATGTCATCGGTTGCCAAACTGATCTGGCTGAACCCCATGAACAGGGTTGTAAATAAAATTGTAAAAAATAGATTGAGAATGATTTGCCCAGTCTGACCCATGTGACCTTCCCGCATAGAATCTTTCATTGACTTGTCCTCTGTCAGTTTTTGCGTAAGTGCATATTTACAATAAATTCGTAATTAATAAACTCCAGCATCACTAAAATCAATGCAACTTTCATGCCAAAAAAAATGTTTTAGCGTAGGTCTATGAATTAATGGAATATATTAATGCGATGCCAGAGTGACCCGATCCAGATATAGGAAATTGACAAAAATGTGTTTCGCTTTTAGAACAATACCCGAGACAATTAAATTGTATAAGCCAATTATTTCAATAACTTATGAGTGCTTTGTGTCTTTTTATTAAACTTACGTAATTGCGGATAGAGCTACTAAATTACCTAGAATTGTTTTTAATTTACAGAGACTTATGCATGACACATTATTGTTACATACACTTTTTTGTTATACTGAAAGTACGCGTATAAGAGAACCAACACTCTTCGGTTTTGTAAATCAGAAGTGTTAATTCTCGTTTAATATTACTTATAGATAAAGAAGCAAGACACCATGACAACTGAAACATTGGTCAGCCCTGATGTAATGCTGAAAGCGGCCGACACAGCATCTCGATTATTAAAAACTCTATCGCATAGAGATCGCTTAATGATCTTGTGTCAATTAAATGATGGCGAGCACTCGGTCAGTCAGTTGGCTGAAATGCTGGACATTCAACAATCTCCCTTGTCACAGCATCTGGCGCGGATGCGCAAAGAAGGTCTCGTGAAAACCCGGCGTGTGGCCCAGACTATTTATTACTCCATCGACAGCCCGGAAGCGTCTCGCATCATCGCAACTTTGTACGATATTTTCTGCAACCCTGAAATTAGTTAACTTAAATTTCTAATTTTATATCTCGACTGACACGTTCCTACTGACACGGCTTCCAGAGGTAAGAACGCTTCTCGACCCATTGCTGGTTCATCAGCTCAAACGACGTGGTGCGATAGGCCTGATCCAGCATCTCGATACGATGGCGATCTTGCCATTGACGCCCGTCGGGCAGACTAAAGGTTTGCTCTTGTTGATACACGCCCATGTCAGTCTGAATCAAGCTGCCCTGCCCCACAATTCCATTGTGTCCAAATTGCTGGGTGACAACCTGGCCGCTTGCGCCGTCCCAAAACAAACGGAATTCCCAAAAGTCCGGGGTTTGCACTCCTTGCTCCCAGCCAAATAAGCGACCGCGTTTGCCATTTTTGCCAATTGCGTATTCCCAAGTGTTTCCATAAGCCTCGGCTTTTTCATTCTCATTCTGGAATTTTGCATTACTGGTTTTCCAACAGCCATTATTGTGTGTGAAAAACTCCAGATAAGATGCATACCAGTTCGGTTGCTGATCGTTCAACGTAATCGGCTTATCAGAAACCGTTCGGTCCGCTGTTTGTTCAATCTGATGCTCGCTCGAATGCATTGCACACGCACTGCCGAGCAGAGCCAAAAAAAAACAAACAAACCTCCGCGTTGCAAAACTCGTCTCAAAATATGGCTCAAGTCAACCAACCCTTCATGGTGGACTTATGCGAGTGATAGATCAGAAAAACGCACACCACAAAGATCATGCCCGGCATGGCGGCGGCTTGGGCACCATAAACCTCGAATGAGTTACTCAATACAAAGGCGTAAAACATTTGCACGATCAAGCCTAATAAGGAGATCGCAAACACTGGTGTTGCCCAGTCTTGTTTCAGCAATAAACCAATACTGCCAAGCACACCAAAATAACCGCAACGCCGAAAGCCACATTGGCCCAACTGGGGGTGTTTGCGTACAGCTCTTGCTCGGCCGGAGACATGCTTGCTAGGGTTTCCGGTGACATCAATACAGCCGTTGACAGAAATGCGCCAAGACCTAACAGATTCCAGATCAAGGCCAAAACCGCGACCACCCAGAACCACATTGGTAATTTATTCGTTTCAGTCATATCTTCCCTCCGGTTTAAAGCATTTTTAATAATGCATTGTCATTTATAATCAGTCAATCCAGAGTACGCGTAGAATTCACTAAACACAAGCCAAAAAGCTCATGCACGACACCCATAAAAATACCGGCATTCAACAACTGAAAGACTCACTTCCGGCTGAATCCTGGTCCGAGGACCCCGAGCTTATTGCCCCGCATTTACACGAATGGCGGGATCGCTGGCAAGGTCATACGCCCTTGATGCTGACTCCCCACAGCACCGCAGAAGTGGTTAAGGCGGTAAAGATCTGCTCTGAGTTTGGTCTGGGTATTGTGCCACAAGGAGGCAATACCGGATTAGTGGGTGGTCAAATCCCCCAGGGTGAAGTTTTACTCTCGAGCAAACGCCTGAATAAATTTCGCAGTATCTCTGCCAGATCCATGACCGTTGAATCCGGTTGCATACTGCAACACGTACTCGCAAAAGCCGAATCCAAAAACACCATATTTCCCTTATCCCTGGCATCACAAGGTAGTGCCACGATCGGCGGCTTGTGCTCGACCAACGCCGGTGGCGTGCATGTGGTCCGTTATGGCAGTATGCGTAATCTGGTGACCGGACTGGAAGTGGTATTGGCCGATGGCTCAGTTTTCAACTCACTGGAGCCGGTGAAAAAAGACAACACCGGTTACAATATGACCTCCACATTTATTGGTGCGGAAGGTACTTTGGGTGTTATCACTGCAGCGAGTTTACAATTAATACCCAAAGCCAAGCATATCGAAACCCTGTTGCTTGCGATCACTGATGTAAAAAAAGCGATTGCAGTACTGCATGCCTGTGAGGATAATTTTGGTCAAAGCTTATCAATGATCGAGTTATTGCCACAGATCGCCCTGGATTTTGTGACTCGACACATTCCCAGAAGTAAAAACCCGTTTGCAGAGAAACACCCGTGGTATTTATTGATTCATTTTGAATTTCATCACACCGCGGGTACCACCACCCAAGTTGAAAATTTTATCGCCAATCTGATCCAGAATAAATTGATCGTCGACGCCATCCGTGCGGAATCTCTTGCCCAAACCCAGGCCCTGCTGGAATTACGTGAGCATATATCCGAGGCCCAAAAACCCGAGGGCGGCTCGATCAAGCACGATATATGTGTACCGCTGGAAAAAATTCCGGAATTCATTCACAAAGCCAGCATTGCGGTCACTAGCCTGGAGCCCGGCTGCCGACCGGTTCCGTTTGGACATATTGGTGATGGCAATATTCACTTTAATGTTTCACAACCCCCTGGCATGGACAAAGCTATTTATCTTTCGAATACCCAGCGTATGAATCGTGTGGTGCATGACATTGTTAGCGACATGGGTGGCTCCATCTCGGCCGAACACGGTATCGGGATTCTAAAAAAACAAGAATTGGCCGAACGCGCCAACCCGATTAAGCTTGCAACCATGCGAAAACTCAAGCAAGCTCTGGACCCGCAGAACATCATGAACCCACGAGTATTATTTTTATGAAAATCGTTATTTTCGGAGCCGGCTCCATTGGTTGTTATGTCGGTGGCAAACTTTCGGTTCATAATCCAGATGTAACTTTTCTGGGTCGGGAACGCATTCAAAAAGTTATCCAGACCAATGGATTGACCCTGAGTCATTATGAACTGCCCGAGGTCAAGATCAAGGCGGAGGATATTAACTACACCACCGACCTGGGATGTTTACGTGAAGCCGATCTGATCTTGCTGTGTGTAAAAAGTCAGGATACGCTAACCGCCATTTTGCAGATCAAGCAGGAAGCGAACCCAAAAACCACTGTGGTCAGTTTACAAAATGGGGTGCAAAACCCGGATCTGTTAAAAATACATTTGCCCGGCTGGAAAACAGCATGCGGCATGGTTCCCTATAACGTGATCAATAAAGGCAATGGACACTTTCATTGTGGCACAGAAGGTGAATTGGTCTTTGAGCGCAGCTATGAAACCGGTTTGCTTGCACAACAATGCAAGCAGGCCGGCTTGCCTACCCTGCAAAGCGACAATATCAGCGGCGTGTTGTGGGGCAAGCTTTTACTCAACCTGAATAATGCCTTGAATGTCTTGTCTGGCAGACCCTTGAAAGAACAATTAGCCAATAAAACTTACCGCCTAATTCTTGCCACATGCATTGAGGAAGCAATGTCTGTACTGAAAGTGGCCAATATCAAACCCGAAAAGATCGGTAAAACCAAACCGCAACAAATGTTGAAAATATTGCGCTTACCCAATTTCCTGTTTACTCCGGTGGCCAACACCCGCATCAAGATCGATCCTTTGGCGCGTTCTTCCATGTGGGAAGACCTGCAAGCCGGACGTGGCACTGAAATAGACTATATCAATGGCGCCATTATCAAATTAGCCAAAACACATAAAAAGAAAGCCCCGGTTAATCAACGCGTGGTTGAACTGGTCAAAGAAGCTTTTGCACATGGAAAATCACCCGCCTATAGCGGCGAGGAATTACTCGAATTGTTACCCATTAAAAAGTGAGGCAATAGACGTTTAACAAGCTATTTTAGACTGATTGCAGCTGACTCCAATTTAATGGTGTCTATTTTTTAATGGCGTCTATGCTTAAGCTCTTGCAACACGTCACTCAAGGACAGACCTTTTTCAACCAATAACACGATCAAATGATACACCAGGTCTGACGCTTCACTGATGAAGGCCACATCGTCCTCAGCCAAAGCGGCAATCACAGTTTCGACGCCCTCTTCGCCAACTTTTTGCGCAATGCGGTTTATGCCGGCATCAAACAAACTCGAGGTATAACCGCCGGTAGCGGGTTGTTGTTTGCGACTTTTTATCAGACTTTCCAGTTCGAGCAGTAGATTGATATCGGCCGCTTTGGAAAATCCCTGTTTTTCACCAAAACAGGTATCGTTGCCGGTATGACAGGTCGGCCCTTGTGGGCGTGCCTTGACCAGTAAGGTGTCTTGATCGCAATCCAGGTCAATAGACACCAGCTCAAGTACATGCCCGGAGCTTTCGCCTTTTTGCCACAGGCGTTGTTTGCTACGACTGTAGAAAGTCACCATGCCACTGGCCTGCGTTTGGGCCAGAGCATCCGCGTTCATATAGCCAAGCATCAAGACATCACCACTGCCCGCATCCTGAACAATAGCCGGCACCAACCCGGCATTTTTATCCCAGTCAATGCGTGAGTGAAGCGTTTGTTGAGACATAGTTTTTCTCTTGTTTTAGTAAGTGTTTAAAACTTCAAGACTCAGGCCGGGCGTACACTCACACCTTGCGAAAGCAGATAGGATTTTAATTCGGGGATTGGAATGATTCCGTTATGGAATACACTGGCCGCAAGCATACCATCGACGTCGGCGAGCTTGGCCACCGCACTGAAATGCGCCATTGTGCCGGCACCACCCGAGGCGATCAATGGCAGAGAAGTTACTTTACGTACTTCTGATAACTGTTTGATATCATAGCCATTTTTCATACCATCTGATGACATGCAATTCAGTACGATCTCACCGGCACCGCGGGCTTCAACCTCACGCACCCAGTTCAGGGTTTTGCGCCCGGCGTCCGCGGTTTTGGCCGGGTCGCCGGTATACTTCTTGATATACCAATCACGTATGAGCCCACGCCCCGTCTCGGATTCTGACGTCACTTCAATACTGTCGACCCCAACCACCACGCATTGTGTGCCCAAGCGATCGACCAGGGCATTGATGAGGTCGGGGTTTTCCAGTACGGGTGTATTCACCGAGATCTTGTCGGCGCCGGCAGCGAGTACGGCTTCGGCTTTATCGACACTGCGAATGCCACCCGCCACCGTGAAAGGGATATCGATCAGGCGTGCCACACTCTCCACCCAGCTGATGTCCACACTGCGTTGCTGCGGGCTGGCGGTGATGTCGTAGAACACCAGTTCATCGGCGCCTTCGTCGCGGTAGCGCAAAGCCAGATCGGTAATCTCGCCAACCACATTGTGACCGCGAAACTGCTGACCCTTGATGACCTTACCATCGGCCACATCCAGACACGGAATGATGCGTCTGGCCAAGGTGGTTTGCGACACCAGTCGAGTTGCGGTATTCATGTTGCAAAGCGTGCCAAAGCGGTGGGCATATCGATGCGCCCATCGAGTAAGGCCTTGCCGGAAATGCATTCGTGCATGCCCATGTCGTGCAAGCGTTCCAAGTCGTGCAGACTGGAGACTCCGCCCGAGGCCTGCACGATCAGATTGGGATGGCGTTGTTGAATTTCAGCGTACAGGTCAAAATTTGGCCCGCTCAACATCCCGTCTTTACTGATGTCGGTGCACAACAAATGCCGTAAGCCGTGGGCGCTAAGTTTGACCAGTAATTCAAACAAACTCATCCTGGCCGCTTCCGTCCAGCCTTTGATACGTGGAATGTATTCGCCCTGCGGGTTTTTTTGCACATCAACAGCGGCCACAATTCTGTCGGCGTCGTATTGGCGTAACCAGCGACAAAAATCATCGCTGTGAGTAACCACGTAACTTCCCACCACAATACGCTGGATACCCAGAGTCATGCGATGTTCAAAGTCGGTCTGTGAACGAATGCCACCGGCTACTTGAAGTTGCACATTCGCCTTAGCGAGTAGCTCACCGATGACCGGTGCATTCACAAAGCGACCCTGTTTAGCCGCGTCCAGATCGACGATGTGCACCAATTTGGCGCCGGCCTGTTCATAAGCCTGCAACTGCTGCAATGGCGAGTTGCTGTATTGCACTGAGTCGGCGTAATCGCCCTGATGCAAGCGCACTACTTTGCCGTCCAGAATATCGATCGCTGGAATTAATCTCATGCTTGCATCTCGATAAAATTTTTCAATAACTGTTGACCGTGTTTGCCGGAGCGTTCAGGATGATACTGCACCGCATAAAAGTTCTTGTAAGCCAACGCGGCACTGAAACGCTCTCCATGAGTGCTGGTTGCAATAGTGTATGGGCTGACCGGAACCGCGTAGGCGTGCACAAAATAAGCGTAATCATTCTCGGGAATTTGCTTGAACAGGGGATGCGCCGTTTGATAACTCACCTGATTCCAGCCCATGTGCGGGATACGCAGGCCGGCTTGGGCCTGCATCGCTTGCACCGGGACCGGAATAATCCCCAAACAACTGGTATCGCCTTCCTCGGACGCTTCGCACAGGATCTGCATGCCCAGGCAAATGGCCAATGTGGGTTGTTGCAGATTTTTAAGAGTCTCGGCGAGATCGTGTTGGGCAATGCGTTGCATGGCCGCCTGGGCCGAACCCACGCCCGGCAAAATGACCTTGTCGGCCTGACGGATGACAGTTGCGTCGTCGGTGGTTACCGGATTCACACCCAGACGTTCAAGCGCGTATTGCACCGATCCGAAATTTGCCCCGCCGCATTTAACCAAAGCCACTTGCATGGGATTATTCCAATAAGCCTTTTGACGAGGTCACGCTTTGTTGTTGCTTGCTGATCGCCTGTCGCAGCGACCGCCCCAGTGATTTGAATATTCCCTCCACCATGTGATGGTGATTCTCGCCCTCAACCTCCACGTGGATGGCCGCGGCCAGATTAACCGCCAGGGTTTGCACAAAATGACGCACCATCTCAATAGACAGTTCACCCACTTTATCCAGGGTAAAGGCATCCTTGATCACACACACCGGCCGTCCCGACAGATCGATGGCGGTTGTGGCAAGAGACTCATCCATGGGTAAGACAAAACCGTAACGTCCGATACTGCGCTTGTTGCCAAGCGCCTGACGCATGGCCTGACCGATGACGATCGCACAATCTTCGACGGTGTGATGCTCATCGATGTAAAGATCGCCCTCGGCTTTCAGATCCAGTTGAAAACCGCCGTGTAAGGCCAGTTGATCAAGCATGTGATCAAAAAACCCGATTCCGGTCTGAATGGAATTGTTACCCGAACTGTCCAGATTGACGGTTGCCGAGATCAAGGTCTCGTTAGTCTTGCGTTCAATGCTGGCCACACGTGGCTTGGTCAGCAATGTCGCAACGATCTCTGACCAGGATAAGCCCTTCACTTCGGGATTGAATTGGCCGTACAAAATACCGCTGATCCCCATGCGCTTTGCCAGCTCGATGTCGGAATCGCGGTCGCCAATCACATAAGAGTTTTGCATATCCATGTCACCGGATTGCAAATACGCCATTAACATGCCGGGATTGGGTTTGCGGGTGAAGGCATTGGAATCTGCCGTGTGCGGATCAATATGGATCGCATCAAAGTGTACGCCTTCGGTTGCGAAAATTTGCAACATCATATTATGCGGGGCATCAAAATCGGCTTGCGGAAAAGCATCAGTTCCCAGACCGTCCTGGTTGGTGACCATAACCAGTTCAAAACCGGCTTGTTTAAAGACACGCATGGCCGAAATTGCTCCCGGCTCGATGCGCAACTTGGCGAGACTATCGACCTGATAATCTTCCGGTTCTGTGATCAAGGTACCGTCGCGATCCACAAATAAATATTTTTTCCTGGCCATTCAAAAATTCCTGTTGGCAAATTGCTCGAATGCCTGTTGTAAAGTATCAATCTCGGCAAAATTGCCGACGGAAAAGCGCAAATAATCACCCAGTTCAGAGCTTGGTGAAAACGAACGAATGTAAATCTGTTGAGTTTCTAAAAACTCATTCAATGCTTGGGCCTTATCGGTTTTTACTAAAATAAAATTAGTGTCTCCGGACACAATGCCCTGACACCACGCTTGCTTATACACCAGTGCCTGCAATGCCTGTTTTCTTTTCGGCATACTGGCGTTGATCTGCCGGATTGCCTCGAGATTTTCCGGTTCCAAGGCAGCGTACGTCGTATCGACCACAATGCCCGGTAGCGCATACGGAGTGACCACTTTACGCACCAACTTGACCACATCAGGGTGTGCGAGCATCGCACCACAACGCAGGTTAGCCAGACCATAGGCTTTGGACAAGGTGCGCATGATAATCAGATTGGGATATTTGTCCAGCAAACTCGCCATCGAAGCATGAGGACTGAACTCAATATAGGCCTCATCGATCACCACCACGCAACGATCCTGACTCGCGTCAAGTAATCTCAAGACATCGTTTTTCGCCAGACTGTTGCCCGTGGGGCTTTGCGGGGTGGCCAGAAAAATCAGTTTGACCTCAGGCCGAATGGCATTAAGGATAGCATCAACGTCGTAGGCAAAGTCGTTTGCACTATCGAGCGCGACACTTTTACTTACAGCGCCCTGTATTTGCGCCGAGATCGAATACATTGAAAAACACGGAGTGGTTTGCAATATCGCGTCTTGCCCGGCGCGCAGAAAGACCCGGCACAGGGAGTCGATCACATCGTCACTGCCCCGCCCCAGCATGATCTGCTCGGCGCGAACTTGATAGATACCTGCCAGACGTTCGATCAATTGTTGCGCCCGTATCTCTGGGTAACGAAAACGCTTCTCTTTTGTGAGTGTTGCATCGGGTGACGCGATGTTCTCGTTTGAATCCAGAATGATGGCCTCGACCGACGACGTTCCGCGCAGATTGTCGTAAGATTTCAGGGCACGAATCTCGGGGCGTGCCATGTTGATCACGCTTTGAATATTCATGAGGCTGTTTTTGCAGCAAGTGCATTCAATCGAATTTCTACCGCACGTTTGTGCGCGTCCAGGCCTTCCGCGTGCGCCAGTTTCATTGCGCACGGGCCAATGTTCTGTATGCCTTGTGGGGAGACTTTCTGGAAAGTGATCTTTTGCATAAAGTCGATGGTTGACAAACCATTATACGAGCGCGCAAATCCGTAGGTGGGCAACACATGATTGGTGCCACTGCAGTAATCCCCCAGAGATTCCGGCGCCCAGGCGCCGATAAACACCGACCCGGCATTTTTTACATTGTCTGCTAAAGTCTCGGCGTTCTCAGATTGCAAGATCAGGTGTTCCGGAGCGTAGTCGTTGGAAATTGTTAAGGCTTGTTGCAAGCTATCTACCAGGATCAGGCGGATATTGTTTTTGGATTCAGACAGAATATCTTGTCGGGTTAAAATTTTTATTTCATTATCCAGCGCCTTGTCGATATTGTTGAGTAAGGCTTGACTGTCTGAAATTACGATCGCCTGAGAATCCGGTCCGTGTTCCGCTTGAGACAACAGATCAATGGCCACAAAATCCGGGTTGGCCCGAGCATCGGCAATCACCAGCACTTCTGAGGGTCCGGCCGGCATATCGATGGCCGCGCCCCGGGGATCAAAGGCAATTTGTTGTTTCGCTTCAGTGACCCAGGAATTTCCGGGACCAAAGATCTTTTGCGAACCCGGAACTGTCTCAGTGCCATAAGCCATAGCAGCAATCGCCTGCGCACCACCCAGAGCAAAGATTGCAGTTACGCCGCATTTACTGGCCGCATACGCAATTCCGGGATGCAGTTCATTGTGTTGTTGCAAGGGTGTGCAAAGTGAAATATTATCCACACCGGATATTTGTGCCGGCACACCCAACATCAACACCGTCGATATTAACGGAGCCGAGCCACCTGGTATGTATAGGCCAATTTGTTCGTAGCCACGATAACGGCTTGCGCATGTCACGCCGGGCGCTGTCTCAAGACTAAAGTCTTGCGGTTTTGCCAGCTCGTGGAAACTGCGAATACGCACATAAGCCTCATCAATGGCCTGCCGTAATGACGGGTCGATCTGTTGTGCAATCGAATTGACGAGTTTTGTGTCTAGTGTAAATGTCGCCGATCGCAAACCGTCCAGGCGTTTGGCGTAAGCGAGTAAGGCCTTATCGCCCTGCTCACGCACGTCGCGGATGATCGCTGCGACTGATGCTTGCAAGTCGCTTTGTTTGCTGACTGGCCGTTGCAACAGTGCTCTCTGATCGGCTGCCGCGAGTGTGTTCCAGTTTGAAATTGAAAATGCCATACTCAGCCCAACATTTTCTCGACTGGCAAGACCAGAATTGCGCTGGCACCCGCTTGTTTGAGTTCTTCGAGGTGACTCCAAAAAACGCCCTCTTTACACACGGCGTGTAAAGCAACCCGTTCGGAATCGTGTTCGAGTTCCATCAGGGTCGGGGTTTCCACCCCCGGCAGGATCTCGGTAATCTCTTCCACTTTGCTTTTTGGGGCGTGCAGCATCACATACTTACTGGCTTTAGCGCTTTGATAACTGCGGATACGCAACAACAGGCGGTCGATCAATTCTTGCTGTTCTGCGCTTTTTTCACAATTCGATTGATACAAGCCCGCTTCACTTTGCAACATGACGTCAAGTTCTGACAAGCGGTGTGCAACCAGAGTACTGCCGGTGGACACCAGATCGGCGATGGCATCAGCGATGCCAAGACTTGGGGCTATTTCCACCGAGCCTTTGAGTTCCACCACATTGGCGTTCACTTGATTACGCTTTAAAAAGTCGTTCAGGATATACGGATACGAGGTGGCTATGGTTTTGCCGGCCAAGTCTGACAGCGTTTGAATCTCTCCACCTTCGGGTGCGGCGACGGATAAACGGCATTGGCCAAATTCGAGTCCTTGTAATAACTCAAAGGCTACCGTTTTATTCAGATTCTGCAGCTCCAGACGATTTTCCGCAGCCACATTCTCGCCCACAATGCCAATCTCACACACGCCAGCGTTCAAAACCTGGGGAATGTCATCATCACGCAGACGTATCACATCCAGAGGAAAGTTCTCTCCATACCAAAAGAGTTTGTCTTTACTGCGACGAAAACGGATGCCGCATTGTTCGAGTAATTTGTGCGATTCTTCGGCCAGACGGCCTTTGCTTTGAATGGCGATTTTGAGTCGTTTAGTCATAGTTTTATGTCGTTTTGGATTGGAGACGGCTTAGAGCCAGGCGATAGCCACCGGCACCTTCGCGCCAATAACGTGCCACCCGACCAATGGTTGTGACACTCACGCCCGTACGCTCACTGATCTGGCGATAGGGCATTTTTTCTTGTAATAATTGCAACACCCACCAGCGATCGGTAATGGCTTCGAGTTCAGCAGGTGTGCATAAGTCATTGAGAAGACTCATAATTTCTTTTCTTTCCTGCATGATCAAAAAGGCATCACACATGCTTTTAGTGGCTTTTCTCTGTCGCTTGGCTTCAATATCGGAATGGTTTTTCATCGGCTTTCTGATGTAATGTATTAACGTGTTAGTACACTATAATACACAGAAAGCCTCCGCCATGCAGAACATTTCGGTAATTAATTTATTGTTGTTATTAGTATGTGCGCAGGATTCTCTGCCGGAACAGAACCTGGCCTCAGGACTTTCTTAATAAGCTATACGCCCAATATGCCATAAAGCCCGTAATTGCCAATCCGCACCAAGACACAGCCATTGGCAAGCTCCAGTCGGAGACCATAACCGGCAAGCTTTGCAAAATACGAACCAAATGGATAATGGCAACACTTAGAAAAACAATGGCTGAAACCACCAGATAATTATGTTGAGTCATAGCATTCACCTTTTGCATGGAAGATGTATAGCTTAGACTGGTGCTCTGCGAATAAGTTTGTACCGCTTTAAGTGAATTCACCCCGAAACATGCAGCCTAGTTTTCAGAAATAGCGTTTTTCAGGTAGCGGATAATATCACTCGACTCATACATCCACTGCACACCATCGGTATCTTCAATACGCAAACACGGGACTTGTTTTTTGCCGCCACCGGCAATAAGTTCTTCACGTATGGCCGGTTCACGCTTGATATTTTTCAAGGGTAATTTAATCCCCATCCATTTCATGGCCACCAATGTTTTGATACAAAACGGACAAGAGGCAAAATAATACAATTGGTGCCCGGGTAAAGTATTACTGTCCATGTCATTTTTCAGATTCTGCATAGGTCTACTGTACAATATGTTTCTGGATTAGTCTGTAAAACATGATGCTCGTAGTGAATGAGAATAACATAATGATCCTGACAAATATCCATATCATCTTCAAGGTCTGAGCAAAATTATATTAACTCAACAAAAGAACTTCTACGTACATTTATCGGCTTAATCACTTTCCTATTACTTGCCTGATCGTCGGCATGTGCAACTTACCAAGTGAATGCAACAGATTCGTCTGTTACAAACAAGCCGCAGATTAAAAAAAAACTTAACAACACCACACCAAGGCGGGTTCTTTTTCTTGGAAACAGTTATTTGTATTACAACGATAGCCTGCACAATCATGTCAAACGTCTTGTCAGTGACTTGAATCCCGAGTTGGGTAAAACACTTAAATATAAATCGGCAACCATCGGTGGTTCGAATTTGTCCCATCACAACTTGGACAGTCATCTGGAACCGGGAAAATTGGGTATTCAGGAACCGTTCGAGCTAGTTATTTTGCAAGGTGGCAGTTCGGATGCATTATCCAGTGAGCGCAGGGCTTTATTTCAAGCAAAAGCCGTGGAATTTGATCAGAAAATTCGCGCCAAAGGTGGTGAAACGGCTTTATACATGATCCACGCTTATGTGAAACCCCACAAACGCTACGATCCCGAAATGATCCGTAAAGTGGAAAAACTTTATGTTGAAACCGCTAAGGACATTAACGCCCTGCTTATTCCGGTTGGACTCGCTTTCGAACGCGCCTATGCCGAACGTCCTGATATACAACTGCATAAAATCTTTGACGGAACACACCCAAGCTTGCTAGGCACTTATCTGGCAGCCTGTGTTGTTTACGCCAGCGTTTACCAACAAAGTCCGGTTGGGAGTGATTATGACTACTTTGGCAAGATCAATAAAAAAGATGCGGCATTCTTGCAAAACATTGCTATCCAGACGGTGAGGGAATTAAAGCAACGCACACTTTAATCGGCTTTTTTGTTACCGAGTTAATCGTTAAATACTTTCGTCGGGGTCGAGCTTGTCCTGTGTGCGGGTTTTAAAATCATTGGCAGCGTGTCGTTCACGTAACTGTGTGCTCTTGTCTCCCCAGGCCTTGTTAACCATTACCCCGCGTTTTACTGCCGGACGCGCTTTGATCTCGGCAGTCCAGCGGTTAACCTGCTGATACGATCCAACATCCAGAAATTCACCAGCCTCATAAAGCAATCCCAAAACCAGCGCGCCGTACCAAGGCCAGATCGCCATATCGGCAATACTGTATTCATCACCGGCCATAAACTGATTTTTATCCAGATGTTGCTCCAGTACATCCAATTGCCGTTTGACTTCCATGGCAAACCGATCGATCGGATACTGCATTTTTGTAGGTGCGTAGGCATAAAAATGACCAAAACCTCCACCCAGAAAGGGCCCACTGCCCATTTGCCAAAATAACCAGGACAGACATTCGGTTCTGGCGTGATGATCGTTTGGCAGGAAGGCATCAAATTTTTCAGCCAGGTATAAAAGAATGGACCCGGATTCGAAGACTCTGGTTGGCTTAATTGAACTATGATCCATGAGTGCCGGAATTTTGGAGTTCGGGTTAATTTCAACAAACCCGCTGCCAAACTGATCACCTTCCATGATGTTGATCAACCAGGCATCGTATTCAGCATCCTCTATGCCCTTTTCCAATAACTCTTCCAGCATGATGGTGACTTTAACCCCGTTGGGGGTTGCTAGTGAATAAAGCTGCAAGTGATGTTTGCCAACAGGTAACCCTTTCTTGTGAGTGGCTCCGGCAACGGGTCGATTTATACTGGCAAAGCGTCCACCACTTCCTGTATCCCAGGTCCAGACTTTAGGTGGAATGTATTCTTGTTCTGTATCGCTTTTGTCTGTCATTTTTTGAGCCTATACGGGTTTAAATTTTTAGCTAAAATACTTTGAGTTCAATATAGTCAAAGTATCTCATGCAAAACCAGATATTACGAATAAAAAACCCCGCAATTTATGCAGGGTTTTAGAGGGAGTATGTTTTGGATTATTATGTTTTGATTTTTCACACTTTGGCTTTTAATACTTTGAGCTTCCAATCCACATCGCCCAAGGATTGCTGTCCAGGGAAACACTTACGATTTTCCTTGATCACCTCGTGCTCGAAATATTGCAACAATTCATCTTGAATTTCGGTAATGAGCTGGCAGTCGCCTAAAGCTGTGCCGCGCGGATGTCGAGGACGTATGTGCACTTCACTGAAACTTGCCGCAACTGCTTCGCCTTCAGCTTCGGGGGAAGTGCTCAAGGTTTTAAAACTAACCCGCACTCGCAAGGATTTGCCCAGATTACCATTAGCCTCAAAACATCCACTGGCTCGCGCTTTCACGTCTTTCGCACCTAGTTCACTCAAAATGGTTTCGACTTTTGATTCGATGCCGTTACAGGAGTGCAAATTATAAAATGAAGTAAAGTGGAATTTTTCCTGATGCTCCTGCCACACCGCCCGGGTTTGGGCATCTGCCTGTACTACCGGCATGGTTTCATCACCGGCAAAAATTGACAGCGCCGTGAGCGTGAATATTCCGGTTATTAGAGATTTACTCAAGGTTTTCAATATATGCATGGCAGTACCTCGCTATGTGCATTGACAGGTTAATACTATATCTACATCGACCAGGTTTCGCTCGCAATTGTTACATACTCTGCCTGAATTTTCTCTGAACAGGTGTCTGGCTAACGTTCAGACAAGCCAGGTATATTCAACGCTTTTTACGCGCGGTCTTGTGTCGAAACGGCACCGACTCAATACCAAAGCTTTGCTGGCGCAAGCGCTGGATCTTGTCACGAAGTTTGGCGGCGTGTTCAAACTCCAGGTTTTTAGCGTGCTCGTGCATGTCTTTTTCTAGCTTGTGGATCAGTTTGACGACTTTTTTCGGATCATTGGCGTCGTAAGATTCACCGCCTTCCGCGACCTGTAAGAACTCGTCTTCACCGTCGTCATACGCCCCTTCCATGATATCGGTGACCTGCTTGTTAATACTTTGTGGAATGATATTGTTTTCCAGATTGAAGGCCAATTGTTTTTCCCGACGCCGCAGGGTTTCATCCATGGCTTTTTTCATCGACTTGGTGATCTTGTCGGCGTACAAAATGGCTTTTCCATTAAGATTTCTGGCAGCGCGGCCAATGGTCTGGATCAATGCGCCTTCGGAACGCAAAAAACCTTCTTTGTCGGCGTCAAAAATAGCCACCAGTGAGACTTCGGGCATGTCCAGGCCTTCGCGCAACAGGTTGATACCGACCAGCACGTCAAATTTACCCAGCCGCAGGTCGCGAATTATTTCCGAGCGTTCCACGGTCACAATGTCCGAATGCAAATACCGCACCCGCACATTGTGTTCGTGCAAATACTCGGTCAGATCTTCTGACATGCGTTTGGTCAAAGTGGTGATCAAGACCCGCTCATTCGCAGCTACGCGTTTGCGGATCTCGGACAAACAGTCATCCACCTGGCTGCCAGCTGGCCGTACTTCGATCTCGGGATCGACCAGACCGGTTGGCCTCACCACTTGCTCCACCACCTGACCGGATCCTTCGAGTTCGTATTGCCGTGGCGTCGCCGAGACATAGATGGTTTGCGGCGTGATACGTTCGAACTCATCAAATCGTAAAGGACGATTGTCCAGAGCCGAGGGTAAGCGAAAACCGAAATTGACCAGATTCTCTTTTCGCGAGCGATCGCCTTTGTACATGCCACCAAATTGCGGCACCGACACATGGCTTTCATCAATGACCAATAGCGCGTCCTGCGGCAAATAGTCGATCAGGGTTGGTGGAGGTTCACCCGGATTTCGCCCGGATAAATACCGCGAATAGTTTTCGATGCCGGTGCAATAGCCCAGCTCATTGATCATTTCAATATCGAACAAGGTACGTTGCTCAAGACGCTGCGCTTCCACCAGTTTTTTTTGTTCGCGTAACTCCTTCAGTCGCTCACGCAATTCGGCCATGATCTGTTTAACCGCATTCTGCATGGTCTCTTTGGGTGTCACATAATGGGTTTTGGGGAAGATGGTGTAGCGTGGCAGCTTTTTAAGGATCTCGCCGGTCAAGGGGTCAAACACATTCAAATTCTCGATCTCGCCGTCGAATAATTCTATCCGCACCGCCTCGCGTTCGGATTCCGCCGGGAATACATCGATGACATCGCCGCGTACGCGAAAATTACCCGGAGCCAATTCCACTTCATTGCGACGGTATTGCATAGTGGTCAGGCGTCGCAACACCTCGCGTTGTTCGATGGGCTCTCCACGATCGAGGTGCAAGACCATTTTTAAATATTGTTCCGGATCACCCAAACCGTAAATTGCCGACACGGTCGCGACGATAATGGCGTCTTCCCGTTGCATCAGTGCCTTGGTGGCCGATAAACGCATGCGTTCAATGTGCGCATTCACCGACGCGTCTTTTTCGATATAGGTATCGGATGAAACCACATAGGCCTCGGGTTGATAATAGTCGTAGTAGGACACAAAATATTCCACCGCATTATTCGGGAAATACTCGCGCATCTCACCATACAATTGCGCCGCCAGGGTTTTGTTATGCGCCATGATCAGAGTCGGGCGTTGCAATTTCTGGATCACATTGGCAATGGTGAAAGTCTTACCCGACCCGGTCACGCCAAGCAGTGTCTGTTTGGCCAATCCCGATACCAGCCCGTCGATCAAGCCCGCGATCGCATTAGGCTGATCACCGGCCGGCTGGTAATTGCTGACCAGTTCGAAGGTTTTTTTCGGATTGAATTGTAAAATTTCGCTCATGCTGTCAAACATCCGTCACTGATTGCATATTTCCCTGATTTCAGGCCAATAGACCATTATACTACCCCTCGAAATTCGAGGTCAGACCTCTTTTTGCAAACCCATAATTCCATCCCGTTTTAACCAATCGACCCATTAGAACCACGCAACCCAATAATCAAAAACACACTCATGAGCCAGCCACACCTGTCTGAACGCGTACAGCGCGTACAACCCTCCGCCACCCTTGCCATTGCCGACAAAGCCCGCCGCCTGTCACAGGCTGGTCAGGACATTATCTCCCTGAGCACCGGTGAACCCGATTTTGACACCCCCGAACACATCAAAAACGCGGCGATTGATGCGATTCATACTGGGGCGAGCAAATACACCGCCGTAAACGGCATTCTGGAATTGCGTGAAGCGATTGTGCAGAAATTCAAAAGCGATAATGGCTTGTCTTATGAAGCGGATGACATTCTGGTCTCGTCCGGGGCCAAGCATTCGCTCTACAACATTTGTCAGGCCTTGTTGAACAGTGGTGATGAAGTCATTATTCCAGCGCCCTACTGGGTTTCCTACCCCGCCATGGTGTTATTGGCCGATGCCACACCGGTGATCGTTAAAACCACCCAGGCGGATGAATTCAAAATTACTCCCGAGCAACTTGCCGCTGCCATCACCGACAAAACCCGCTTATTGATACTCAACAGTCCGTCCAATCCCTGCGCGGTCAGTTACAGCGCAGATGAATTACGCGCCCTGGCAGTGGTGTTGCGCCAACACCCTCAAGTAATCATTGTCTCGGACGATATTTACGAACACATCAGCTGGAGTGAAGCGGCTTTTAGTAATATCGCAATGGTCGCACCTGACCTGAAAGACCGCGTAATCGTGGTCAATGGTGTCTCCAAAGCCTACGCCATGACCGGCTGGCGCATCGGGTATTTGGCCGGTAGCCGACCTTTGGTCAATGCGATGAAAAAGATCCAGAGTCAAAGCACGTCCAACCCGGCAGCCGTGGCGCAATACGCCGCCTTGCAAGCTTTAAGCGGTAGTCAGGATCCGGTGCGTGAAATGGTCACCCATTTTAAGCGTCGTTACGAACTGGTCTACGCGGGTTTGAAAGCCATGGACGGGGTTGATTGTCTGAGCACCCAAGGGACTTTTTACGCGTTTCCGAATGTGGACGGCGTGATTCAAAAGCTCGGGCTTAAAGATGACCTGGAACTGGCGGATCACATGCTCGATAAGGCCGGTGTCGCGGTGGTTCCGGGCACGGCGTTTGGCGCACCCGGTCACTTCAGAATGTCTTACGCCACCAGTGACGAACTTTTGGAAAAAGCGCTGGACAGGATGGCCAAGGCTTTTGCAGCCTGATTATTGCGGCATATTCGCTCAATTCGCAAAAAAACCTGAAATATCAGTAAACAATGCTTGACGACAGACAGCCTATAGTCCAAAATCTCGCCCCTCAATTCCTCGGTAGCTCAGTTGGTAGAGCAGGAGACTGTTAATCTCTTGGTCGCTGGTTCGAGTCCGGCCCGGGGAGCCAAATTGATAAGCCCGCGTTACGCAAGTTTCGTGGGCTTTTTTGTGTCTGAAATCTGAATAGTTTTATTAAGTCTTGTTTAGACTTGTTAAGTCATAAGCACTTACGAGTATAATTTGCCGCTACCCAAGGATTACATTCACGTAATGGACCAAAACCGATTACCCATGAACAAAACCATTAAAGTCATATTATTAATTGCAGCTATTGCCGCATCAGTCTGGTTTTTTGCATTGCGTGACGCCAGCACGCAAGCAGACGCATCTGCCTACAGCATTGAAACCGTCAAAGTTGAACGGGGAGATGTGGCAAGACTGGTATCGGCATCCGGTACGGTACGCGCCTTGACCACAGTTGAAGTCGGCTCACAGGTATCCGGCCAGATCACTGAATTGAATGCCGACTTTAATTCGGTTGTCAGCAAGAACCAGATCATTGCAAGACTGGACCCGCAATCCTTTGAGTCACGCGTTACATCGGCCGAAGCCGACGTGCGTAGTGCACGGGCCAATATTGACGTGCAAAAAGCCCAGATCGAACGTGCTGAAGCAAATCTTGCTTTGTACAGAAAAGAGTACGCTCGCCAACAAGAACTTTATGCACAAAAACTCATTCCAAGCTCGGCGCTGGAAGATGCGGAAAGACAATTAACCGTCGGGCAATCTGATCTCAATGTCAGCAAGGCACAGTTACGCACCGTGCAAGCCAGTTTGGCACAGCGCCTGGCATCTTTGGAATCTGCCAAGGTGGATCTGGAACGCACCATCATCCGCTCGCCGATCGATGGCGTGGTCATCGAACGTAATGTGGACGTTGGACAAACCGTTGCAGCGTCTTTGTCAGCCCCGGTCTTGTTTCGCATTGCCAAAGACTTGCAAGAGATCCGCATTGATGCCGATGTGGTGGAGGCCGATATTGGCGGTATTGATGAAGGTGACACGGTAACTTTTGATGTGGATGCCTACCCGGATGACAAATTCAGCGGCGTGGTCGAACAAGTACGCCTTGCGGCGAAAGAATTGCAAAACGTGGTGACTTACACGGTTGTCATCGCGGCAGAGAACCGGCGTAGTCGCTTACTCCCGGGCATGACCGCCAATGTCGAGATTACTGCGGAAAAACGCCAAGACGTATTACGCATCGCCGATACCGCCGTACGCTTTAAACCCACCAGCAATGGACCACAGGTCATAGACGGCAACACTGAAGATCGTGGCGGGCCAGGAGCTGGCCGGCAAGGTCCTAATGCCGGACGTAACTTTAGCCAGATGTTTGAAGGCATGAACCTGGACCCGGAACGTCAGGCCGCCATCGAACATGAGCTCAGTGATGACATGCGCGAGTTTTGGTCGTCGATGTCGGGCAATGCTATGGCAACTTTTGATCGCAACCGCATGCGACAAATGATGCGTGCGCGAACGAATAAAATACTGAAAAAGAGCCTAAGCCCCGAAGAATTCAAACTATTCGAAAAACTGCAAAATGCCCGAAGCAGTGTGCGGCGGATTGAGGTGTACAGCGAGAACCCGGATGGCACGCTGAGCAAAAGATCCATTGCCATCGGATTATCGGATGGCAGCTATGTCGAGATTCGCCGAGGTGCCGAAGAAGGCGATGTGTTTGTTTCTCGTGTGATCAAAGCAGTTACAGGAGAGTAGAAACTAATTCTATGAGCGCTTCTTCGTTAATTCGTTGTGACAAGGTCAGTAAAATTTACCAAATGGGTGAACAACAGGTTCATGCACTCAACAATGTCAGTGTGGAGTTTAAACAAGGTGAAATGACCGCCATCATGGGTCCTTCCGGTTCTGGCAAATCCACCTTGATGAATTTATTGGGCGCTCTGGACACACCCAGTAATGGCGAGATCTACTTTAAGGAGCAGAACGTTTCTTCTTTGAGTGGTGACCAGCTGGCTGACCTTCGCAATGAAACCATCGGGTTTGTGTTTCAACAATTCAATCTGCTCTCGCGAGCAACGGCATTGAAAAATGTCAAACTGCCATTACGCTATTCGCGGCATAATTCCAGTGACCACAATGCCAGAGCCCAAGAGTGTTTGCAGCTGGTTGGCCTTGGCGACCGCATGGATCACAAACCCACGCAATTATCCGGTGGCCAACAACAGCGTGTGGCTATTGCACGCGCCCTGGCTTGCAAGCCCTCGATCATTTTAGCGGACGAACCGACCGGTGCTTTAGACACCAAGACCTCGGTAGAGATCATGAACTTACTCGTTGACCTCAATTCGCAAGGCACCACAGTCATTATTGTCACCCACGAAGATGAAGTGGCCGCCTATGCACAACGCCAATTGCATTTTCGTGACGGCCAAATTGAATTGGATAATCGATAAACCACAGAGGTAATCGCATGAAATTAGGTGTAGCTCTAAGTTCGGCTCTTGAAGCGCTTCTGGCCAATCCCCTGCGCTCATTCTTGACCATGCTGGGGATCATGATCGGGGTTGCATCGGTTATGGCCATGATGTCGATCAGTCAGGGCGCGGCCAAACAGGTGGACGAACAGATCTCTGCACTTGGGGCATCGATCCTCACCGCACGCCCGGGTGCTTCCCGTCGGGGTGGTCGTTCTACCGCCAACAGTGCTCCGCCTTTTAACGACAAACTGCTCGAGGCCTTAAAGAATGAGCCTTATGCCAACGCCGTCGGGGCAAGAAACAGTGGCTCTGGCACCCTGGTCGCCGGTGACGTGAACTGGACAAGTTCGATCTATGGCGTGAACACCGACTATTTTATCGCTCAGGCCTGGGGGGTATCGCAAGGCGAGATATTCAATGCCAAAGATGTACGCTCCGGTGCGGCAGTCGCGGTGATTGGGCAAACCACGGCCGACACCCTGTTTGAAGGCACGAATCCGATTGGGCAATCTTTACGCGCAAACAATGTACCGTTACGGGTTATTGGCGTCTTGAATAAAAAAGGTCAATCCAGTTGGGGCGGCGATCGTGATGACATTGTTATTATCCCGCTTAACACCGCGCGTAATCGTGTGATCGGGGCGCACCCGACCACACCAAAACACATTGAACGTATCGAGGTTTCGGTACGCTCGGGTTATGACATGGCTGAAACCCAAAATATACTCGAAGAACGTTTACGTGAATTACGCCGGATCAAACCAGGTGGCAGTGACAATTTTCGGGTGTATAACGTGGCCGATTTTATTCGCGCGCGTTCCAGTACCCAGGCGACCATGGGCATCTTGTTGGCCTTTACCGCGGCGGTCTCTTTGATCGTGGGTGGTGTGGGTGTGATGAATATCATGCTGGTATCCGTGACCGAAAGAACCCGCGAAATTGGCTTACGCATGGCCGTAGGGGCCAGAAAGAATGACATCCTCGGCCAGTTTCTGACCGAGGCCATCGCCTTGTGTTTGATCGGGGGATTGATCGGTTCGGTATTGGGGGTTGGAGCCGCCAACCTGGCCGCGGAACTCGGTGACTTTCCGGTCACCATTACCAGCAGTATCGCTCTGGTCTCACTCAGCGCCGCCGCGATAATTGGAATCTTTTTTGGATTTTTCCCGGCCAGACGCGCGGCGCAATTGAATCCCATCGACGCCTTGCGTTCTGAGTAACTGTTTGGCTAAACCAGTGCCTTGATCACTCCAACCAAAGCGCCAAGGATCAGGACCACATTCGCGATCAAGGTCATCAGCATGCCGGGTCCGCGTTTAGACGGGTCTTTCAGATACCCCATGGAATACACCTGACGGCCGATCAAATACAAACCGCCCGGGATCATGGCCCAAATGCCAGAATAAAAGGCAAAGGCCAAAACCGCCGGAATAAAAATGATCATTTGTTCCAGTGTGTTTTGTTGAACCCGGTACAAGCGCTCCCAACTTTCGTTGCCAATGGTGGCGGGCGCTTTAACGCCGTATTCACCGCGTTTTAAACCCACCTTGGAAGAAAACCACAAATACTGTAATAAAGCGATCAGTACCAGTAAAAAAGCCAAATTAATATTTTCCATCGCAAACTCCCCAATCAGTAATTTTAGTAATTTCAGTAAAAATTATTGTTCAACACCTTACTGGCTCTACGCACTATTAACAAGAACGCGATGCTCAGTACAGCATGCTGACGTCAGGTCAGCCAGGTTTCTTCATTCATGTACGCCAGCCCCTTATCCATGAATTTTGAGCGCTCGCGCAACATACTGAACGACTCAATTAAGCTAAGCCGGCCATGCCAGAGTGCTTCGATCTCCGCCCTATCGATCGAGAACGGCGGGCCCTGCATGGCCGACTGGTCATAATTGAAATTGATCAACATGATCTTTGCTTCGTGTTTAAGCAGGGCATGACATTGTTGTGCATAGGCTGTACGCATCTCGGCGGGTAAGGCAACCAGGGCCGCACGATCGTATAAGGCGTCAAAGGAATTGGCTGACAATATGCTCTCATCCAGTGCAAGAAAGTCACCCACGATAAGCAAAATGTTTTTTTCAGTGCATTGATAATGAATGGTCTCACCCTGCTCGGTGCGGGTGAAATTCAACCCGTGCTCACTAAAAAAATCGCATACCGCGGATTCTGCCAATTCAATCCCGACCACCTGATAGCCTTGCGCTTCCAGCCACAGCATGTCTTTGGATTTGCCGCACAAGGGCACGAGTATCTTGGCCCCGGATTCCAGTTTCGGAAAATGCTTTACTAGCGCCGGATGATAGTCATCCTGGTGAAAACCGATCTCATGTTGTTGCCACTTGTTGAGCCAGAAAGACGCTTGCATGGATCCAGCATACTGCAATTTCAATGTTCAAGATAGTGATAAGAATAAATGCAAAAAGCCCACCGAAGTGGGCTGTCTTGCGCGCTCGTCCTGAGCAAACCGTCCATGGTGCATCGTCCTTGATGGGTATCACCCTGCTTATCCGTAAGCAGTATTGTGATAGCTTTTAATGTAGCGATTACTTTCCAGCGGTCTTTTGCGTTTTGGTGACCTTGAGTGCTGGTGTAGCAGTACGCATTTTTTTCAATTGCTCGGCGTTCAAAGCGATGTCTTCACGGTTTTTCATGACCGTGCGTTCACCAATGCCTTTAACCCGGGCAAGGTCATTAATAGCTTTAAAATCACCGTTCTGATCGCGGAAATCCACAATCGCAGCGGCTTTTTTAAGTCCAACACCGTTCAATGAAGCCGCCAGGGTTGGCGCATCCGCTGAATTGATATCGACGGGTGCAGCCTGCAGGCTACCAAAACCGAACATTGAGAAAAATAAAGTGGCTAGTACCAAAAGTTTTTTACGTGACATACCTGTCTCCTTGTAAGTGAATATTGCAATCGACTTCTTGTCGATGGGTGTACTATAGCGAAAGCGATTTGTAGGCGTCGCTTAAGAGTTTGTCGGATTATTCTGACAAGGGAAAATTATGGACCCAACGGAGAGCACTCACTTGCTTCTTAAAATATTCTCCATCTTTTTGCCACGCGCCAGCTCATCCACAAGTTTATCGAGGTACCTCACTTGCTGAGTGAGTTTATTGGTGATCTCCTCAACCCGATAACCGCAGATCACACCTTTGATGAGTTTGGCATTCGAATTGAGTTTGGCTTTTTTGAAGAATTCTTCAAAAGTCACTTCATCTTTAATGAGCTTTTCCAGTTTTTTTTCAGTATAGCCCGTTAACCATTTAATGACCTGATGTAATTCTTTTTTAGTTTTACCCTTTTTTTCCACTTTAGTAACATAGTGCAGGTACACGGATGAAAAAGTCATTTTTGCAATACGTTCGTCGTGGTGGCTGGTGTCGGTCATGATATTTGTATACCTTTTAACGTTTGAACTAAACGGCGCCGCGTGCGGCGTCCGATTTAAGTGACTTGTTAGCTATACCAATATCACGCCGATAATTGGCTTTCAAAATTCTAAATGCTGCATAACCACCAAATAATCCACCAAATGCATATGAATATACTGGCCAATCAGAATATGGTGCACCATTTTTTACCACTAAGTAACTTAAAACAAAACCAGCTATCAAGCCAAAAAAACTTAACGATAGCCCTGACAATTTACTAAATTTATTTAGAACGAAAAAGGTTGGAAAAAAAAGCAAGGCAACTATGTGAGCAAGCAATATAGAGAACAAAGGAAATGTTAAGACTAAAATTATTTTCTCGCCAAATGTAGAGTCCGATGCAGTTAAAACTACTATTAAACCCATTGAAAATGCACCAGCAAATAACGCTCCAGCGAAAGCAGGAATCGAATGTATTTTTCTGACTTTAAAATATTCCATATCAGTAAGTGTAGCTAACAGTTTTATTCACCGACATGAGGTCGGTTGTTTAATTTAAGGTCTTAGCATTAGTCAAAATCGTAAAACCATGAAATTGTTGATGCAAAACAATAGTCCATAATAAATAGTGATTGCGTTTAAACTTACAAAAATCACCTGATGTCGGTTGTTTTGATGCCGGTTAATCGTTTACAAACTTTCAAGCTTCCCATGATCAAGCTTTAGAGTGTTATCCATTTTACTGGCTACTTGCATGTCATGGGTAACGATCACCATACTGGTACCTATGGTGTTTTTCAGATCCAGCAATAATTGCATCACCGCTTCACCGGTATCCGAATCCAGATTGCCAGTGGGCTCATCGGCCAACAATAAGGCCGGCTTGGTGACCAATGCTCTGGCAATTGCCGCGCGTTGGCGTTCGCCGCCCGACAACATCCCGGGTTTATGCGTTAATCGATGACCCAATCCAACCTGCTCCAAAATGTCTTTGGCTGCCGCAAACGCTACCTCGGATTTCTCGCGCCGTATCAACAAAG
>JABDMI010000040.1 GCA_013001575.1 Gammaproteobacteria bacterium | reverse complement strand
TCACACCAAAGTGAGGGCTTAAAACAATATCTGGCCAAGCTTGGGGAGCATAAGACAGTGGCCATGGGAAGTTCGTTAAAGTTTTGTCTGGTGGCCGAAGGTCTGGCGGATTGTTATCCGCGTCTTGGGCCAACCTCGGAATGGGACACCGCCGCCGCACAAGCTGTGGTAGAAGCCGCCGGTGGCGCGGTTGAAAAACTCGATGGCAGTCCGCTACGTTACAACACCAAAGATGAAATACTCAATCCTTTCTTTATGGTGCATGGGAAAACTGCTGTCGACTGGTTCCGTGCATTGGCAGATGATTATTAAAATTAATCTTAAGGACTTCCAGACACAATAAAACTTATCTGCCTAACATTGCCGCTTTAAGTTTTTTATCCGCCGGTGTTTCACCAATCCAGACTCTCATTAAAGCATCAAAAAAATCCTTGCCCACAATGGTGCCTTTGTTATTGCCGTTGATCACAATGCTGGTACCACTCTCGGGCACAAAATCGAATTGAATACTATCGCCCTTTTTCACTTTTTCCATGTAGCTGATAAATTCATCCACCCGGATCTGTATTGAGGCCATATCGGCAGTATTGGCCTTAAAGCCTTCAACGATCGCGCCTACCATTTTATTTTTTGGTAGATTTCGCAACATATGCAATTGCACCCGTTTGCAACCGGAGTCGGCGATTATGCTGTTGGCATTGGTGGCCTTGGCGGAAATATACAAGGCGCCAAGATACACCTTAAAGGGTCCTTTTTTACGAATTCCCACGCCATTCAATAGCAGTTCCTGGTCACCCACACTGGCAAATTCAGCAACCTCAACCCCGTACATTTTTGCCGCCTGCACAGAGGTCATCATTGCAATACTGGCGATCAGAGTTAATATCAGTTTTTTCATCAAAACAACCTCATTTAAAAATGTGTAATTAAACCTTGCGGCTTAAGCAATCGGTTAAATTGCAAACGTCTATTATAATACGCATGTCCCCGGAGTCGCGCCAGCATCGCGCCAATATCGTGCCTGAATCGCAAGCCAAAGGCAAAAAGATTCCGCCTGCCATGTGATTCACAGGCTGTGTTATCCTGAATCTGCAAATTGTCTTAACAGCATTAAAATCTTATGTGGAAGAGTAACCTCGAGTATTTGATCTATATTGTGGTGTTCATCGCCCTGGCCTGGCTGTGGTGGGATCAGGCCAAAGCGCGGGTGCACGCCAATAAAGTGGCCATGCAACTTTGCCTACAACAAAATGTACAATTTCTCGATGGCACCGTGGTGTTTCAAAAACTCTGGCCCAAACGCAATGCCGACGGTCGTATCGGTTTTCAACGCTACTATGCCTTTGATTATTTGCCCGAGATCAGTGAGAACTTCGAAGATTCACGCAAAACCGGTTTTATTGTGTTGCACGGACTTAAAGTCTTAGCGGTAGGACTGGCACATGACATTGTGCAATAAAATTTTATGTTAAATCAAACCAGTCTGTTCCCTAAAAACACCGCCGGCTATGATCTGCATACCCACAGTACGGCGTCGGATGGCAGTTTATCTCCAGCTGAGTTGGTGGAGGCCGCCATGGCTTGTGGAGTTCATCATTTGGCGGTGAGTGATCACGACACACTGGGCGGTTATCACTTGGCCAAACAACATGTTGTTAAAAAAGACCTGGGGATAAATATAATTCCGGCGGTGGAATTCTCTTCACGCTGGAACACCCGCGATCCTGATGATGGACGCGGCATGACCGTACACATCGTTGCCTTGCACATTGATCCCGAGCATGCGGCGTTACATGAGTTACTCGCCATGACCCAGCAAGCGCGTGCCGAACGCAATGCTCGGATCAAACACAAAATGACAAAAAAAGGCTGGCTGGATGTGTTCGAGCACGCCGAAGAATTGGCCGAACAGGGACAACTGACCCGCACCCATTTGGCGCGCGCCATGTTGGACCTGAATAAAGTCAGTCAGTATCGTCAGGCTTTTTCACGTTATCTTGGCGAAGGTCGCCCACTTGCTGTGCATACACGCTGGCCCAATTTGCGTGAGAGCATCAGTCGCATTAATGCCGCCGATGGCACAGCGGTTTTAGCGCATCCTTTGCATTACTCACTCACGCGTAAAAAACTCTTGCAGTTATGCAGTGATTTCAAACACGTCGGTGGAAATGCCATTGAAGTGATCACCGGGCGCGCCAACAAAGACATGATCGAACAATTGTGCGGCATTGCATTGCGCATGGACCTGCAAGCTTCGGTGGGCTCGGATTTTCACAGTCCCCGTAACGGTGTAGCCCAACTCGGGGTACAACAAACCCTGCCCGATACCTTGCCCGCAGTTTGGTCTAACTGGTCAAACTGATATATATGACCAGAAGAATGTAAGCATTCGATGTTTTTTAATGACCTGGGTGCGCTTCTGGCCTTATAATCAATCCCTTCACAAATTAGCTGTATTTATCCGGAAAGAAAACTGCATGGGGAAACTTGACACAGAAACTTTCAAGAATATCGAACTCTTGAAAATTAAACGCATTGAGCATCAAGATCTTGATCAGGTGATCAATGCGCTGAGTGAGAACCCGGCTTCCGATCAGCTATTGATCCGGCGTTTAAAAAAACGCAAACTCTTGCTAAAAGACCAGATCATTCGCCTGGAAAGCGATCTGATCCCGGATATGGACGCCTAAAACTATTCCAGTTCCTATTCCAGCTCCACTGCCAATTGTTCAATTGCATCCAGCATTTCAGATAAGATTTTTTCATCCGTCAACTTGTTCATGATGGTCACGCGCAGATAGCGTATCTTGTTGATGAGTGTGGATGTGATGTGAAATTCTTTACGCTTCATCATTTCAAAGCGAATCTTTTGTTGCAAGTCGTCACTGGCTTTGCCATCCGCGCCTTGATAACGGAAACACAAAATATTGGTTTCGGGTTGGTACGGTGCAATGAAATTTGGCCGCGTTTTTAGGATTTCGTAAAACTTGCTTGCCATGGCGTATCGATCATCCACAAACGCACCGAGATTCTTTTCGCCCATAAACGCGAGATTCAGGAATATTTTCAAACTCAGTGAAGCTTTGGTGCATTCAATTGCACGTTGCACGGAGTCATAGCCTTCACGATTTTCCCCGTAGGCCAGATAACTGGCATCCTGATGAAAGGCCGCCATAAGATCGGTTGCGTTTTTGAATAAGGCCGCCGCACACAAGACCGGGACCTGCATCATTTTGTGCGCATCCCAGACCACCGAATCGCCCAACTCGATGCCATCTAGAAAATGTCTGGAATTTTGGGATAACAAGGCCGTCGCGCCATGACAGGCGTCGATGTGAAACCACAAGCCGTGTTGTTGGCAAAACTCACCCATCGCCACCAGCGGATCGTGCAATCCGGTGGCGGTGGAACTGGCGTTGGCGATCACCGCCATACAACGTTTTCCATCTGCGCTTAGTTTTGCGTAGGTCTTTTCCAGACTCTCAACCTGCACAACTCCCCACGCGTCCACATCAATGGGGTAAATGGCATTGGTGCCCAGACCCAGGATGGCAACCGCGCGTTCATTCGAGTAATGCGAGACTTTCGGGACCATGATGGCCAGATCTTTAGGTGTGCCTTGAGTCCAGGCTTGCGGGGCAATACGAGCGCGGGCGGCCAGCATTGCGGTGAGATTGGCGAGCGAACCGCCGTGCACCAAGACACCGGCGGCATGACTGGAACGATCAAAATCCTCATCGACAGTGTCAGGGAAGGGTTCTGGGGTCCAGCCGATCTTTTCCAGCATCCAGTTAACCACGCGAAATTCCAGACTGGCCGCCGCGGGTCCCATTTCATAGATCGCCATGGGGTTATTCAAAGCCGCATTGATCATGCCGGCCAA
>JABDMI010000039.1 GCA_013001575.1 Gammaproteobacteria bacterium | reverse complement strand
GATGCAATGGATGTTCCGACCGACACCGATGGTGATGGATTATGCGATAACGGTGTGGATCCTGATGATGATAATGACTTGTTCAGCGATGTAGATGAAGGTATCTGTGGCACAGACCCATTGCTGGATACGGATATTCCAACGGACACCGATAGTGACGGACTCTGTGATAATGGCGTTGACGATGATGACGACGGCGATGGTGTTCTTGATGTTGATGATGCCTTCCCGCTGGATGCAACTGAATCAGTCGATACCGATGCTGATGGCACGGGTAACAATGCCGACACTGATGATGACAATGACTTGTTTACCGATGCCGATGAATTAATTTGTGGCACTGACCCACTATCCAATACAGACATTCCTACCGACACCGATGGTGATGGCATGTGTGATAACGGAGTGGATAACGACGACGACAACGATGGTGTAGCCGATACCGAAGATGCATTCCCGCTGGATGCAACAGAATTTCAAGATACCGACAATGACGGTATTGGCAATAATGCCGATACAGATGACGATAATGACGGTGTTCCGGATACAGAAGATGCTTTCCCTCTTGACCCAAATGAGTCAGTAGACACTGATGGTGATGGTACAGGCAATAACGCCGATACCGATGACGATAATGACGGCGTGCCGGATAGCGAAGATGCTTTCCCGCTGGATGCAACAGAATCTCAAGATACCGACAATGACGGTATTGGCAATAATGCCGATAATGATGATGATGGCGACGGTGTCAACGATACAGAAGATGCTTTCCCTCTTGACGCTAATGAGTCAGTAGACACTGATGGTGATGGTACGGGCAATAACGCCGATACCGATGACGATAATGACGGTGTACCGGATAGCGAAGATGCATTCCCGCTGGATCCAACAGAATCTCAAGATACCGATGGAGACGGGATCGGCAATAATACCGATAACGATGACGATAATGATGGTGACCCAGACTCCAGAGACCCGTTCCCGCTTGATGCGAGTCGTAAACGAATAGAAAATAGCGGCGGCGGAAGTATAGGCTTATACAGTTTATTCTTGTTAAGTCTTGTAGCTATTCGCAAAAAATATGTTTTCAAAATAAACAATGAGGACTTAACTGAAGACTGATCTATATGACATTTATGTGAGACAGGAATAATTATGCTAGTTCAGATTTCAGATGCTTTCTCTAGGTGCGCAATTGCAATTTAATTAAAATTGATCAACCGTCCAGAAAGTACAACAGTAGGTAAGTTGCAATCAACAAACCAGTCAAGGTAATGTAGTACCAGTACTTTTGAAAAAAGTTTTTTTCTTTAACCAGTTCTTCCGCATGAATTTTCATAGTGACCACATCACCTTTGAATTTTCCCGAGCGATTAAGCTTGTACTGCTTTTCAGTGGGCAAATATAAAAAGAATTTATAATATTTGCTCAAAACCCGGTCGATGATGATCGGGTCGGCATCGATCTCGTTCGACAATGATAAGGGGCGAACCCTGGCATCCGGATTTTCTTTAAAATAATCCAGTATTTTCAATGTGACTTCAAGCGATTGGTTGGACATATAAAGTATCTTGATAAATTACGGGTTATTAAATAACAATCTCGCCAGCGGGCTCACGCATATTGTAACGCGAACTCATCACCTGCCCATAGGCCCCGGCATTGGCGACCAGAATGACATCCCCTTCACTGGTTGCCGGCATGGGTATATTTCGCCCCAGAACATCCGCCGATTCACAAATAGGACCAACGATAGAGGCACTTTGTTCAATCTCGGCATCCAGTTTGGATAAATTAACAATGCGATGATAGGCCCCGTACAGAGCTGGCCGGATGAGACTGTTCATTCCGGTGTTCAGTCCTATAAAATGCTGATCGGCTTTGGTTTTCACCTGGGTAACCCGCGCCAGCAAAGCACCAGCCTCTGCGACCAGATAGCGACCCGGCTCTAACCAGATCTGCAGATCGGGAAAGTCCTGTTTAAACGCTTGTAAACTTTTTTGCACATCGGCAATATCCAGTGGCACTTGATGAAATTTGTCCTGTATGCCAAAGCCACCGCCCAGATCCAAAATGCGCACGTCATTAAACCAGCGCCTGCACTCATTCAACAGTTCGGCATGTTCTCGCCAATGACCGGTTTGTAAAATGCCACTCCCCGCGTGGGCATGCAAACCGATAACCCGAATATGGTGACGCGCACAATGTTCGGACAAGGCTGGTAATTCTTCAATCGGAATGCCGAATTTTGAGCGTTTGCCCGCGGTTTTCACATAGGCATGATGACCTTTGCCGGTTTTAGGGTCGATGCGTAATAAAATATCTTTGCCACTGAACAATTCAGGCCAATGTTGTAAGGGATACACACTGTCCACGGTTAAATAAACATTTTTCTCAAGGCCCAAAGCGTATTCATGTCGGGCCGCAAAGTTCGGGGTAAATAATATTCTTGTAGGGTCAATGTCTGGAAACAGGCCTGTAACATACTCAAGCTCCGATGCAGAAACGCATTCAAAACCCAGGCCTTGTTGGTGAAACAGTTTTAAGACCTCAGGATTATGATTGGCTTTGCAGGCAAAGAACACCTGATCGGCGGCCTGTATGCTGAGCAGGTCGTGGGCTTTTTTCGACAATGTGTTGCGATCGTAAACATATACCGCTTGATCTTCTGGACACACGTCGAGCAATTCATTGACACGCGCTTCCCACCAGCTTTTAGCAAGCTTGCTGGAAGATTTTTTGGCGTCGATGAGTTCCTGTATCTCCAGTGCCGTGGCACCAAACTGCCCGTTATTGGAACGGTTACCAATCAGGTATTCATGCAAACTGTTGGCAATTTTATTTGCCTGGTCACGCTCAACCACCAAGGTGATATTCAAGTCATTGGCCGCCTGGCTCAAGAGATACACCGTGTTGGTTTCAAAGGCTTCCAGACTGGGTGCGATCTGGCTCAAAATACCACTGACCTTTTGCCCGATGATCGACACGGCAGCACATGAGCTCAGCAGTTTGACTTTACAGATCGTGGCAAGTTTTTCACTAAGTTCATTGAGCAGTTCTTCATCGATCGAATTCTGTCCGTGATCCAATGACACCGTGACTACGGTCTCGGAGGTTGAGACCAGATCAATAGAAATTCCGAGTTGACCAAATACACTAAACGCTTTGCCCAAAAAACCCGACTGCCCCCACATGTCCAGGGTTTCCATACTGATCAAAGTGATCGGATCGCGGGTGGTGATCGCACAGACACCTTGCAGGTCGGAGGGATGTTTCTCGATCAAAGTACCGGGTTGGTCTGGCTGAACCGTGCTTTTTATGCGTAGAGGGATATTGGCCTGGCGCACCGGATGCAAGCTGCGCGGATGCAAGACTTTGGCGCCCAAGGCGGCAATTTCCTGAGCCTCTACATATGAGAGTCTCTGGATCAAACGTGCGCTGGGGGTAACATTTGGATTGGCCGTGAACATACCGGGTACGTCGGTCCAGATCTGGCATTCACTAGCGTTGATCTTAGCTGCAAAGTATGCCGCTGACACATCCGATCCTCCCCGGCCAATCAGTACCGTTTCTTCTTTTTGATTGGCGGCAATAAAACCTTGCGTAATGACTACATCGTCCGAGTTTATGGCTTGATATAACTCTTCATCGTAATCCGACTCGCAATCGACATTCAAATAGTCTTTTTTACGCTGCGAGGATTTACTTGAGAACAACCAGTCACGCGCGTCCAGATAACGCACACTGTGTTTAAGTTCTTTACGCAGATACGCCGCACCAATGGTTGTTGCCGCCAATTCGCCACACGCCATGATCTCGGCCCTGGTCCTGTCGGTCAGTTCCTTGAGTAATGAAACACCTTGTAAAACACGTTGCAGGTCTTGATAAACTTCCTCTAACAAAGACTCGGAGAGTTGCATGTTTTTCAGCAGCGTTTGATGTTTTTGTTTGAACTCGTCAAGGCCAGCATGATGTTCATTGCTAATCGCTTGCTGTGAAATATCTTGCAATAAATTCGACATCGTAGCCAATGCCGAATGAACTATAAATACTTTACTCCGGTGCTTAATATGATCCTTGACAATACGCTTGATCTTTTGCCAATTATTCAAGGTTTCGACACTGGTACCACCGAACTTCAAAACCACCCATTGGTTAGAATTTATATCAGCTTGTGTATTTTGTATGCTCATTCATTTGTCCAGTTTATTTTTACAATTTATTTTCCATTAACTCTTTTTTAGACATTTCCATCCACTGATAAGGCAGACATAAAAAAACCCGCCTCTGGAGCGGGTTGAAATGTGTACACATAGCCCTCTCCTAGAATAACTCCAAGACTGGTTTAGCGGGTTTGTGTTTTTTAATCAGGGTAATAATGAGTTTCATTAATTTGTATAGCCTTCTATACGTCTAACTGTAGCATGCTTATTTATCTTCATCAAACTCATCCAAATCTTCATCATGCTCTTCGTCATATTCCTCGTCATACTCTTCTTCAGTCTCGGCGGCTTGCATAAAGCGCTTATACAGACCATGCAAATCGGATTTAGCCAGCAAATTGCTTGGCATCCACTGCTTTAATAAGGTTACGGGCTCAAAGCCATCTGCCCCCGATTTCATTTTTTTCATGACGGTTTTTACGGCTTCTTTTTGTAAGCCGGCTACATCCGGAAAACCAAAAAATTCACGTAACTCTTTGGGGTCTATATCGATTTCCATTTTGATTTTCATATTTGACTCATTTATATGATTTATAACGAATATTGTACACTGAAAGTGACTGGTAAAACGTCTATAATACCGCGCTTTCAGGTGTGGGTTATGGGAGTTCAACCTGTATCTGGTTCAAAATAATTATTAACGCTAAAAGCGAGAAATCTACCATGTCAAATACCACGAATCAGGCCCTGCAGCAGTGGGTGAACGAAGTCGCAGAATTGACCAATCCGGATAACATCGTCTGGTGCAATGGCTCAGATGAAGAGTACCAGGAATTGGTTGACGCCATGTTGGCTAATGGCACCTTAAGCAAACTCAATCAGGACAACTATCCTAACTGCTATTTGCACCGCTCGGATCCGCGCGATGTTGCACGGGTTGAAGGTGCAACCATGATCTGTACCAAAAACGAGATCGATGCCGGACCGAATAATATTTGGATGGAGCCATCTGCCGCGCACGCAAAAATTGATGCAATGTTTGAAGGGTGTATGCAAGGCCGCACAATGTACGTTGTGCCTTATTGCATGGGACCGATCAAATCCCCGCTGTCACGTTGTGGTGTAGAGATCACGGATAGCCCGTATGTTGTGGTCAATATGAAGATCATGACCCGCATGGGACAGCCTGCACTCGAACGTATTGAAAAAGAAGGCACCTTTGTTAAAGGCTTGCACTCAACTGGCGAGCTTGATCCCGAGCGTCGTTTCATTATGCATTTCCCGGAAGAACTCAGTATCAAGAGTTATGGCTCAGGCTATGGCGGTAATGCCCTGTTGGGTAAAAAATGTCACGCTTTGCGTATTGCCAGTTATCAGGCACGCAGCGAAGGCTGGTTGGCAGAACACATGTTGATCCTTGGCCTGACCAATCCTGAAGGCGAAACCCGCTATGTGGCGGCGGCCTTCCCATCGGCCTGCGGCAAAACCAATTTGGCCATGCTGGTACCACCCGAATCGCACAAGGGCTGGAAGATCGAAACCATCGGTGATGACATTGCCTGGTTACAACCTGGTAAAGACGGCAAACTGTACGCCATTAATCCGGAAGCCGGCTACTTTGGTGTGGTGCCCGGAACCAGTCCGCACACTAACTACAATGCCTACAAATCCATTGAACACGACACCATCTTTACCAATGTTGGTGTAACAGCGGACAATAATCCGTATTGGGAAGGTAAAGAATCGGGTGAAACCCCGGTGCTCAATTGGCGTGGTGAGCCAATGACCGCAGCTAATGACAATGGCCCTGCAGCGCATCCTAACTCGCGTTTCACCGCATCCGCTAAACACAACCCGGTGTATTCTCCAGAAAGTGAAAATCCCGAAGGTGTTCCAATCGATGCGATCATTTTCGGCGGTCGTCGTCGCGAACTCGCACCCTTGGTGTATGAAGCCAAAGACTGGGCACATGGTGTGTTGATTGGTGCAGGCGTGGCCTCGGAAACCACGGCCGCTGCTACCGGACAAGTTGGCGTGGTGCGCCGCGACCCAATGGCCATGAAACCCTTCTGCGGCTACAACTTTGCCGATTACTTTGCCCACTGGTTGAGCATGCAAGAAAAAACCGAGAATCTTCCGGGTATATTCCACGTGAACTGGTTCCGTCGTGATCAGGATGGTCGTTTCCTGTGGCCTGGTTTTGGAGAAAATTTGCGTGTTTTACGCTGGATCCTCGACCGTGTTGACGGTAAGGCCGACGCGGTAGACACCCCGATCGGTTACCTACCAACTCCGCAATCACTGGATACCAAAGGGCTGGAGATCGATGAAAAGGATCTAAATGCGATTCTGACGATCGATAAAGCGCAATGGTCTGATGAAATGCAGGCCGTGGCTGAATACCTTGAAAGCTATGGCGAACGCTTACCCGAAGCTCTACGCAAGGAATATAAAAAAGTTCAGGCTGCACTCGCGGCTTAAAAAAGCTTTAATAACAAAAAAGGCAGTCCTTTGACTGCCTTTTTTGTTCCCGCAAAACTCTAATGACTAAATGAAATCAAGACCCGACCGTTGCACTCAATATTTTATATTGCTGATGAAAGGCCTTGGTCAATAGCTCCTGATTAGACACGATGCCAGGACTAAATCGTTCCAGTAACTCCGATTCGTGAATAACATTTTCCGGTGGGGTATTACCAAAACGGGCAACATCCGGAAAAACCACCAAACCGATCACTGGTACATCTTTGACCAGACCCCTTACTGCATTAAGACGGTGGCGCATGGTATTGAACGGATTTTGAATACTAAAGCGGTTATGGTCTTGCAACACTGTCCAGAGATCCAGGTTGGCGCCTGCAAAAATGGTGCCATGAATCTCACGATAATCCATCACCACCAGGCCATGCGGTGTGAGTAATAAGTAATCGAGCTCGATATGTCCGTCGAGTCCATCCGGAATGACCAGGTGACGCGTGTACTCGGGGCTGATCATTTTCAGCTTGCGGTGCAAGCCTGGTTTTCTAGCATGCCAGGCATAAAATCCTACGGCAAGCAAAAGTAAGCCGACCAAAAGCGATAAGGTAATCTCAAGAGGCGTCATGTTTTTCTATCCCTGATTGTTGTGTGTCTATTTTATCAAACAGACTTTTAACACTTGATATTGCTGAAAAAGTTAGCAGCCAGCACTGTAGAAACAGTTTGCGTTACACACTTAAGCTGATGTTTTTAATATTATTTTTTTTTGCAGTTAAAGCATAACTTGAACTAAACGTTCTAACTGAAGAGTCAATTTAGCGCTTAAGGAAATTATTATGCAGGATTAATAGGCAGATTCTTTTTTATACAAAAGTTGTAGGTTCGCACTTATTCGCTCATCACTAATCTTGTAATTGTTCTCTCGAACTAAAGTGCTCGAGTCGAACCTGAGGCTACTCGCTGCTGTCCCTGCATCTCGCCTGTAGGCCCGCGCGAACGATGAAATAGTTCGCGTCGGTTCAAAATTGCTCCAGACAATTTTGTCTCAACCCACACGTCCAGACCAAAAAAAAAGACCTCGCAAGCGAGGTCTTTTGGAATTTGGTGGGACGTATAGGATGACTCGCTACGCTCGCCCACTTCGGGGCCAGTGTCGTTGCACTCCCCTGTTCTCTCGCACTAAAGTGCTCGAGTCGAACCTGAGGTTCTCAACCCACACGTCCAGACCAAAAAAAAAGACCTCGCAAGCGAGGTCTTTTGGAATTTGGTGGGACGTATAGGATTCGAACCTATGACCAATTGGTTAAAAGCCAACTGCTCTACCAACTGAGCTAACGTCCCGATGCTGGTATGCCATAGTTACGGCAAATAGACGCGGCATGATACCCGAATTGGCACAAATGACAAGGGTTTACAGCCATTTATTCGCTAATTTGATTCACTCGGACTGGTAAGCGGTATTGTCCGGAATTCCAGCCTCAATAAAGCCTTGTTTTCGCAGTCTACAGGCGTCGCATGCGCCACAAGCCAGTCCGGTGTCGCTAGCCTGATAACAACTGACCGTCCTCGAATAGTCCACCCCGTGTTTTACCCCCAATTGGATGATTTGCGCTTTGCTTAAATTGATCAGTGGTGTATGGATGCTCATTGAATTACCCTGCACCGCGGCTTTCGTGGCCAAATTGGCCATGTCGCTGAAAGCTTGAATAAATTCAGGCCGGCAATCCGGATAACCCGAATAATCCACGGCATTAACCCCGATATAAATATCGCGTGCCTGCAAAACTTCAGCCCAGGCCAAGGCGTAGGATAAAAATAAGGTATTACGTGCCGGTACATAGGTGACCGGTATCGCTTCACTCGGATTGACCGGTACATCAATACTGTGGTCGGTTAATGCCGAGCCACCGAACTGTTGCAGATCGATTTCAATGGTTTTATGCGCAGCCACCTTGAACTGGCTGGCATTGTGTCTGGCTGCTGTAAGTTCAGCACTGTGACGTTGCCCATAGGAAAAACTCAAGGCGTAAATGTCAAAGCCCTCGGCTTTGGCAAGTGCCAGAACGGTTACCGAGTCCATGCCACCCGATAACAATACAATGGCAGGTTTTTTATTAGTTTGCCCGGCACTCATATTCAACGGCCTGCTTCATCTTGCCAAATGAGTTTGTGTAACTGAGTTTGAAATCGCACCGGCAATTGATCTTGTAATATCCAGTCTGCCAGATGCCTTGCATCGAGCTGTTGATAACTGGGCGAGAACAAGACCAGACATTTTTTATCCAATCCGTGACTTTGCACAATGTCTTTCGCCCACTCGTAATCGATCTTGGAACAGATCACAAATTTGATCTGGTCGTGCTCGGTTAATTCGTCCAGGTTAGACCAGAGATTTTTATTTTCTTCACCGGAATCGGGAGTTTTGATATCCAGGGCCCTGCTGACCAAACGATCAACGTCGCTGATATCCATTGCGCCGCTGGTTTCCAGAGACACATTAAAATCACGCTTGCATAATTCTTCCAGCAAAAACAGGCAATTTGGCTGGGCTAATGGTTCGCCCCCCGTAACGCACACATAGTTGGTCGTGTAGTTCGAGAGTAATGAGAATATGTCTTCAAACTCCAGCCATTGCCCTCCATAAAAAGCGTACTCACTGTCGCAATACACACACCGCAATGGGCAACCGGTCAGACGAATAAATACAGTTGGTTGGCCGCTATAGCGACCTTCGCCTTGCAAGCTATAGAAGATTTCCGTCACGCGAATTCTGCTGTTTTCAGGCAGATCATCTTTTACCCGAACCGGGAGTTCGGAAAAAAACGGTTTGTTGGGGATGTGTACCTCGACAGTCATATCAGTATTCTAATGGATTTGGCTAGTCACATCCCGAAAAACAAAAAGCCGCCCGCAGGCGGCTTGTGTGTGTGTATATAAAAAGTTTCAGATCTGTGATCAGCCCTGTTCTTTGTTAATGCGGTCAAGTCTTTGCTTGGCCAGTAATGCGGCCGAGCTGTCAGGGAAGCCACTCATGGTTTTTTCTAAAGCACTTTTAGCATCGGTAAAATTCTTCATTTCATAATGCGTGTATCCGAGTTTTAACCAGGCATCTGCGATCTTTCGCGACTGTGGATACTTCTCGGTTACCATAGCAAAGGACTTCAAAGCATCCTCGAATTTGCGCGTGATGTAATGCGATTCACCTAACCAATAATAGGCATTATCGGCCAGCTGCCCATTAGGATATTGACTCAGATAAGATTCAAAGCCTTCAGCGGCATCGGCGTACTTTCCGCCCTTCAGCAGATCAAAAGCTGATTGATAAGCCACCCTTTCTGACCCACTGGCAGTTTGAGCGCCGCTCGTCTGATCATTCACCGATTCTGGAGAAGCTACCACAACCCGTCGTGCCGGACGACTTTCGACCGCAGATAAACGTTTATCCAGGTCTTGATACTGGCTTTTTTGACGATTGACCGTACTTTCCTGACTAAAGACCAGATTATCTATCTGATTCCTGAGATCACGGATCTGGTTGGTGAGATTGTCATTGTCGTTTTGTAATTCCAACAGACTCTGATTATTCAAAACGCTCTCGACTCTATCCAGGCGTGCATCCAGCTCGTCAAGTTTGAGTAAAACCGGATCTGGCTCGTTGGAGCCACCCAAAGCACAACCTGACAAGTAGACAAGCGAGCATAGAGAAATTAGGAGTAATTTTTTCATGATGAATAGTTATTGTAGAAATTAAAGGATCAACGATACACCAATTCGACGCGTCTGTTTTGGCTCCAGGACGCTTCACCAGTGCCTTGAACCATCGGCTTCTCTTCACCAAAGCTCACCGTTTTCAAACTGGCAGCACTCACGCCATTAAGCATTAACGCACGTTTGACGGCTTGAGCACGTCTTTCACCCAGTCCGATATTGTATTCACGCGAACCACGCTCATCGGCATGACCTTCAAGACGCAGACTCAAACCCGGGTTGGCCGCGAGGTTGGCCGCATGTGCCGCGAGTACATCACGGAACTCAGGCTTAATACTACTTTGGTCAAAATCAAAATAAATAATGGTTTGATCTAAAGGATTAAATGCCTGGTAATCTGGATTAGGAATAAACTCTCCATTAACCATACGACCCATAAGACGACCATTTTCATCTAACACATCACCGTCTATGTATTCCTGGGTAGTAACTTCTGGCTCGGCGACCGGTTCTTTTTCAACCGGTTGTTCAACAACAGGTGGCGGAGTTGGTTCTTCAGCCGCTTGTTGACTTCCAGCACGTTGTGATGCTGGACTGTCACTTGCCGTGCCGACCGCAGATTGACAACCTGCAAGCAGCAAACCAAAGGTAATGAATAAAAATCCTGAAATAAAGCGTTTATTTAATAATGTGCTCATTGCAAACTCCAGTAAAAGGTGTAAAAAATCTTGATTGCTGTATAAAAATTTGTGGGATATCTTAACATTGTTTAACAATTAATATTAGCTACCCTGCCATTTATCCGCAAGCCAATTAAAACTACCGAAATGGCGACCAGGCAGGTTCCCGGACATCTCCGATGGCAGCCAGATAGGCGGGCTTGGAACGCCCGTCGGCACTCACAGTTGCCAAAACCCCCTGGCCATTACGTTGCGTGGCATAGATCACCACTCGCCCATTGGGTGACACACTGGGCGCCTCATCCAAAGTACCATCGGTCAGAGTGAATATTTGTCCATTGCTACGGTTTACAAGTCCGATCTGATAGGCGCCGCCATCGGCATGTACCACCGCCAAATGTTTGGTATCGGCTGAAACCCGGGGTCGGGCGTTGTAGTTTCCAACAAAACTCACTCTAGTGGTTTTGCCTCCGTTTTTCGAAATGCGGTAGATCTGCGGTTGCCCGGCCCGGTCTGATGTGAAGTAAAGCGACTCACCGTCATCACTCCAGTTGGCCTCGGTATCAATCGCCCGCGACTCGGTCAAACGCTTTAATTTGCCGGATGCGATTTCCATTATATAAATATCCAGATTGCCACTGCCTTGAGACAAGGTCATGGCCATGTATTTGCCATCGGGTGAGTACGCCGGTGCGGAATTAATCCCGGGACGGCTTGAGATCAAATTGCGTTTACCGGTGGAAAGGTTTTGTACATAAATTTCTGAATGACCATTCTCAAATGACACATAGGCCAACTGCCTGGCATCCGGCGACCAGGCCGGTGACATAAGGGGTGCGCGTGAGCGTGCTACGACCGCCTGATTCTCACCATCCACATCGGCCACAATAAGTTCGTAGGATTTGTTATTCCATGCGCCAGTCACATTGATGTAAGCAATACGCGTGGAAAAAATACCTTTAACTCCAGTCAACTTCTCATACAGGACATCACTGAGGTGATGCGCAGTTGGTCGCAAGTTTCGTGAATTGGCGGGAATTTCATAAGCCAGGATCGGTTTAGTCCGAATGGTATCGAAAGCACTCATGGTTATAGTGTAACTTCCCGCCGTGGTCTCGACGACCTGTCCGGTAATGACTACATCCGCGCCGAGTAATTTCCAATCGGCGTAATTGAACAGAGCACTCTGCTCGGCATCAACCACCATGTCTTTGCGTTGCATCGGAATGAACTCACCGGTGCTGCCGAGATCTGAAGAAATAAGCTCGGCGAAATCAAACGGATTGGGATTAATTCCTTGATAGGAAAATGGCGTAACCGCGATGGGTGTGGCGTCATCCACATAATCATCAATTTTAATAGTTAATTTTGCGGCGTTAATATTCAACCCGGCAATTGCGAGCGCACAGATGAGAAAAACGATTTTGGTAAGGATCTGTTGGGCTTTTTGCATATGAGTAATTCCGTATTAGCTATTGGGTTCAAATATTATTTCAAGATTGCGGGTGAACAAACTCGGGTCTTCGGGCGCCGGTAATGGCGAGGCACGAAAAACCGCTTGTTCAATGGAGTCTTTGGTAACATCGTCGGCATTACACGTACCAAATGACAATTGCCCAACATCGCCACCTGGCAACTGTCTGACATTTAACACACAGCTCAGATCATCCGGTGAACTTGCCGGCTTGCGCCAATTGCGTATGATCGATTGCTTTATTGCTAATTCGTATCGACTCAAGGCACCGGAATCCACGGCATCGGTAAACGATTCTTCCGCTGCCATTGAGGCTTCCAGTTCTGCTTGCAAGGCTGCAAGCCGCTTGGACTCTGCCTCCTCGGCGGCTTTTTTCCTGGCGGCCAAAGCAGCAGCTTTCTTTTTGGCTTCTTCTTCGGCCTTTTTCTTGGCTTCAAGTTCCGCTTTGCGTTTAGCGGCTGCCGCTAAACGTGCCTTTTCTTCCTCGGCGGCTTTTTTCCTGGCTGCTTCCTGATCGGCTTTTATCTTGGCCAAACGCGTCTCTTCGGTTTTTCTTTCTTGCGCCAGTTTAGCCAAACGCTCTTTTTCCGCTTTGGCTTTTTTATCTGCTTCGATTTTTTGTTGTTTTGCTAACTCAGCCTGTTTTTTACGTTCAGCTTCGAGATCGGCAATTCGTTTTTCTTCTGCTTCTCGTTGACGTTTTGCTTGCAAGGCTTTGTTTTCGAGATCTTTTTGACGCTGCATTTCTTGATCAAGCTTATCCTGCTCCAGTTTTTCCTGGCGTTTTATCTCGGCATCGATCGCCGCACCATTAATTACCTGGGCCTGCACCGCGACTTTTTTCTCAACTACAACTGGCTCACGTTCAAAGTCAATGTTCAAGGCAAACAAACCCAATACCACCACATGCACAAGTACGGTGAAAATGATGGCTGAAGAATTTTCAATAAAAAACTTCATACTTATTTATCCGGAGGATCGGTCATGATTCCGACCTTGGCAGCCCCTGCTCCTTGCAGGATTACCATCGCATTCACTACATAGCCATGCGGCACACTGGTGTCGGCACGTACAAACACCGGAAGATTCGGGTTACGGCGTAACGCCGCGGCAGAGCGTAAACGCACTGTTTGTTCGTCAATGGCTTGTTCCTCGTCTCCCAGATTCAGGTAATACGCGCCGCCGGAATCAATGGTCAGAGTGAGAAAACCATTATCGGTATTAAAACTGTTCTGATCGATCGGATCGGCTTCGGTTTGCGGCAGATCAACCTCGACGCCCTGGGTCAGTAATGGCGCGGTGATCATAAAAATAATTAACAGCACCAACATCACATCGATGTAAGGCACCACATTGATCTCGCCCATCAGCCGTCGTTTTTTTTGACCCGTTTCCACTTGTCTCAAGACCCTCGCTTGGTGGCATGGCGTTGTAATATTGCTGCAAATTCTTCCATAAAGGCCTGATAACGGGTTTCCAGGCGATCCACCTTGTCGGCAAAGCGGTTATACGCGATAACGGCTGGAATCGCAGCAACCAGGCCCATGGCGGTTGCGATCAGTGCTTCGGCAATACTTGGCGCCACGTCCGCCAGGGTCGGATACTTGACGGCACCCAATGCGATGAATGCCCCCATGATGCCCCAGACCGTCCCGAACAAACCCACGTAAGGACTGGTCGAGCCGATGGTGGCGAGCGTCGCGAGATTGGATTCGAGCCGGTCCACTTCACGCAAACGTTCCACCTGCATGGAGCGACGTGTGGCGTCAATCAACTGTTCGGAGCTAACGTTTTGTTTCGAAAGTTTGGAAAATTCGCTGAAACCGGCATGGAATAATCCAACCATTCCAACTTTGGGATCATTTTGTGTGGTTTGAAAAATATTACTCAGATCGCCACCGGCCCAAAACATTTTTTCAAATTTATCCGCACGACTGACCGCCTTGCTGATGATGCGATGTTTTTTCCAGATTATGCCAAGTGACAACAGGGATGCGAGAAATAGTACGATCATTACCAGTTGCACGGTTGTGCTGGCTTCAAAGAATAGACTAATCGGACTTAATTCGGTATGCATGTTTATCCTTTATGAATGTTTTTGTAATTGTTGTTGCACGAGCAATGGCATCGCCTTGGGTTTATAACTTACAGCATCCACGCATCCTGCTTTGACCATTGCGGTGAATAACAATTCATTGTCACGAAAGATTTTTTGTTCAAATTGCATGGACACTTTTCCGGTTTTCCTGGTCACCGTCTCGACGCGTAATTCATCATCCAGAAATGCCGGTCGGATAAATTTGCAATCCATGTGACCGACCACAAAGATCAAACCCTGTTCCAGGCGCATAGCAGTCTGGTCTGTGCCAATCTCGCGTAACAGTTCACTGCGAGCGCGTTCGGCAAAACACAAATACTCGGCGTGATACACCACGCCTCCCGCATCGGTGTTTTCATAATAAACGCGGATGCTGAACTGATGGGGTTGAGCTGAGGTCATTATTTCCGGATCCTGGGTGAATTGAAACTCGAAACTACATTAAGTATAGAAATGAATTTTAAATTTGGATTATCAATAACTTATGTGAACTTATTGTGAACAATCTAAAGTTTTTCAAACAGGTCATTGGGTAAATTGTCAGCATTTTGCAAACTATTAGGCAGTTCCAGGCCAAAATGCAAATAGGCATTTCGGGTGGCTAGCCGCCCTCTGGCAGTACGCATAATAAATCCTTGCTGGATCAAATACGGTTCGATCACATCTTCCAAAGTGCCGCGTTCTTCACCAACCGCTGCCGCCAAAGAATCAATGCCCACCGGGCCACCGCCAAATTTTTGCATGATCGCCAACAACATTTTGCGATCCATCACGTCCAGCCCGTGGGGATCCACATCCAGCATGTCCATGGCCGCTGCCGCGACAGACTCGGTGATCAAGCCATCGCCTTTGACTTCGGCATAATCACGCACGCGTCGCAGCAAGCGATTGGCAATGCGTGGAGTGCCGCGTGAGCGTACAGCGATCTGTCTGGCGCCCGCCGGTTCAGCTTGTAAATTCAAAATACTGGCGGAACGTTGCACAATTCGGGTCAGGTCATCAACCGAATAAAATTCCAGACGCTGCACAATCCCGAATCGATCGCGTAAAGGAGAGGTTAGTAAACCGGCACGGGTGGTGGCACCAACCAGAGTGAAGGGTTTGAGATCAAGTTTGATCGAGCGTGCCGCCGGTCCTTCCCCGATCATGATATCCAGTTGAAAATCTTCCATGGCCGGATACAAGACCTCTTCCACCACTGGACTCAGGCGGTGAATCTCATCCACAAACAGCACGTCATTTTCTTCCAGATTGGTGAGTAAGGCCGCAAGGTCTCCGGCGCGTTCTAAAACAGGGCCCGACGTCTGGCGTAAATTCACTTGCATCTCATTGGCCACGATATGCGCCAGGGTAGTTTTACCCAGCCCCGGTGGGCCAAAGATCAAGACATGATCGAGGGCCTCCTCACGCTGACGTGCGGCCTGGATAAAAATATCCATTTGCTCTTTAACCGCCGGTTGCCCAACATAATCTTCCAGGCGCTTGGGACGTATTGCTCGATCAATGACCTCGTCGCCTTGCACTGAGGTCGCAGCGATCAAACGGGCATCATCGGAATTTGCGTGAATGGTCAATTAGGTCTCCTGGCTGGTATTTATTTATGCACTGAAGATTGTAAGGCAAGCCGAATAATTTCTTCGGTGTTTAAAGCTTCGTCACTGGCAATGGTTTTCAGTAAGCGTGTGATCTCCGGCAATTTATAACCCAAAGCGAGTAATGCGTCACTGGCTTCCTGACGCGGACTGGCTGCTTTGCGTTCTACGCTGAGCTTGCCGCCGGCACTGGTTGTTGCGGGTGTCAGATCAATGCGATCGCGCATTTCTATGATCAGGCGTTCGGCGGTTTTTTTGCCAATGCCCGGTAAGCGAATGAGCGTGGCGGTGTCTTCGTTTTGCACACAGTAGATAAAGTCTTCTACACTTATCCCGGACAAAATGGTTAAGCCGGAACGCGCACCAATACCGCTGACTTTAATTAATTGACGAAACATTTGCTGTTCGGAAGCCGTGGCAAATGCATACAAGGTTTGGGAATTCTCACTGACCGAAAGGTGCGTGAATAAATGCGTTTCCTCACCCACCTCCGGCAAACCATAAAAGGTAGACATCGGTGCATCCACTTCATAACCGACACCCTGCACATCGATCAACAAGCGCGGGGGTTGCTTGGACATTATTTTGCCGCGTAAAAATCCGATCATGGAATGAGTGCCTTCAACGTTTGCGTTTTCTGATTGTGGATATTTTTACATTCAGTCGATCGGCAATGTTATACATATTGGCATGACAAATCGCCACAGCCAGTGCGTCGGCCGCATCGGCTTGCACGGGGTCACTGAGTTGCAATAAAAAGCCGACCATGTGCTGGACCTGTTCTTTGGCCGCGGCGCCTTTGCCAACTACGGCCTGTTTAATGAGTTTGGCAGCGTATTCGTGTACCGGGATATCCGCCTGAAAGGTCGCACTCATGGCGGCCGCGCGTGCTTGCCCGAGCTTTAAAGCGCTGTCGGCATTGCGATGCATAAAGACTTGTTCAATCGCGATCTGGGTGGGTTGATAGCGGGTAACGACCGCTTGCACCTGAGTGTAGATGTTTCGCAGCCTGTCCGGAAACTCGTCTTTAGAATTACTGCGGATGCTGTCATGGAACACATACTTTAGTTTATCGCCCACACTGTCAACAATGCCCACGCCGGTGATCAACGAACCCGGATCAATACCGAGTATGCGTTGTGCTGTGGGTGTGGATTGCATTAAATTATTTTTGTGTTGTCGATAAATTGAAATTATTTATTCAGATTCTAAATTTGCCAAAAACTCGGGGGAGAAATCTGCATTGGTATACACCTCTTGCACATCATCCAGCTCTTCCAGTTTATCCAGCAATTTCATCATACTGTCGGCTTTTTTATCATCCAGCATAGTATTATTCGACGGACGGTAGGTTACCTCGGAATTGCTCGCTTCAAGCCCGGTTTTTTCAAGGGCTTCGAGCACGTCGGCAAAACTGTTGGGCTCGGTGATCACATCAATACTGCCATCCTCGTTGGTAACGATGTCTTCGGCACCGGCTTCCAGGGCCGCTTCCATCACGGTATATTCATCGGTGCCGGGCGCGTAAGTGATCACCCCTTCATGCGAAAACATGAACGATACCGACCCGTCGGTGCCCAGTTGTCCATTGTATTTGGTAAAGGCATGACGCACATCGGCTACGGTTCGATTGCGATTATCACTCAGGCAGTCGACCATGACCGCAGCGCCGCCCGGACCATAACCTTCGTAGCGGATCTCTTCGTAATCATCACCATCCAGTTCGCCAGCACCGCGTTTAACCGCACGTTCGATACTGTCTTTAGGCACACTTTTGCCACGCGCCTTGGTCAGCGCCAACCGTAAACGCGGATTGGCGTCGGGATCGCTGCCACCCATTTTGGCGGCAACCACCACTTCGCGAATCAAACGTGTGAAAACTTTAGCCCTTTTTTTGTCCTGGGCGCCTTTGCGATGCTGAATGTTTGCCCATTTACTATGACCTGCCATAAAAACGCTTTACCTTTGCAATTAACTGTAATTGAGTTCGTTATTGTGTTCGAAGGCGTGCACTTAGAAATTTACCCGAATGCCTAAATGCACCCCGCTATCGATAGTGAGATCACCAAAATCAATTCCGTCCGATTTGAAGCTGCCCTTCACATTGCGATATCCCACAAACACATCCGCGTCACGTAAAATGTTGTAACCCGCGTACACTCCGATTTCCTGATATTTGTCCATTTTGTCAAAAGCCAGTACATCGGGGGCAAACCAAATGTAGCCACCCAGATTCAATCGATTGAAATCCGTGGGCACATAATTGAATTTACCGCCCAAGGCCAAAGCCCCGCCGCTGGGTGAAGAGAATGCAACGGGAGGTACGATCTGAACAGTGGCAACTTCAATATCCGGATCAACATAGGCCAGTTTCAACCCTACTCCTGCCGTCAAGCCATCGCTGCCCGCATCCCCGACGCGTAGTGCCGCTACACTGGCAACATTGCCACGTTCTTCATTATGGATAACTGCAGTCTCAAGCATAAACCCGGAGTTGCTTAATGACCAGTCACCGGCCAGGCGTACCGAATCGTCGTTCAAACTGATTTCGGCGCTATCAGCCACTACGCCGGGGCCAGCAACAAGACTCACACTAATTAAAAACGTGATAAAAGCTGACTTTACGTGTTTACTCAGGGGATTTTGCATAAAATGTGCTCCGAAAAGTTTAAATTATGGTCAGTCATTGCAGTCTTGATGTGGATTATTGCAATATTCCGACAAACTACGCGTATGATACCGAGAATCTTGCCTAAACTCACCTATAAAACAAAGATTTAGACGATTTACTTACTTATTTCCAGACTGTAGCGAGGCGTGAAAGTTTCACCTGTGACCACCAGCACCACCACCAAATCTGACAAAGCCCGGGGTCTGGTTACTACCGAGATCAAACAATGTCAGGACGCGTCAATTTTAGCGGCCTTACAAGAAGGTTTGGCAGTTGCAGACATCTTGCAATCTCTGGAAATGCCCGACGCCATTTTGGCCAGCGCCATGCTCACGCCATTACAACAGGCCGAGTTGATTACCCGCGACAAAATACAAAAAAAATTCTCCACTGAGATACGCGATCTGGTTTCTGACCTGTTACGCCTCGACAGTTACAGTCATTTTAATAATCTAGATAACGACCAGGGCTTGTCGCAACGTCAGGCTGAAGGCTTACGTAAACTTTTACTCGCTATTGTTGATGACATCCGGCTGGTATTGGTGCGCCTCTCACAACAACTGCATCGTATGCGGATTGCCAAACACGCCAGTGCAAGCGAACGCACCCGTTTAGCCGAAGAAACACGTGAAGTCTTTGCGCCCCTGGCCAATCGCCTGGGTATCTGGCAATTAAAGTGGGAACTGGAAGACCTGGCGTTTCGTTATCTGGAACAAAAACGCTATAAAGAGATTGCCAACTGGTTGCAATCCAAACGTTCGCAACGCGAGCAATACATCCAGGATTTCAAACAAACCTTGCACAACCTGATGGACGCTGAAAACATAGCCGCGGATATCCAGGGGCGACCCAAACACATTTACAGCATTTGGAAAAAAATGCAACGCAAGTCTTTGAACATTGAAAGTCTGTTTGATATTCGGGCGGTACGCATCATTACCCGGGATGTAGCCGGCTGTTATGGCGCGCTTGGTGTGGTGCACAGCAAATGGAAATACATTCCCACCGAATTCGATGATTATATTGCCAACCCCAAGTCGAATAATTACCAGTCTATTCATACCGCGGTGCTCGGCCCGGAAAACAAGGTCATCGAAATACAGATCCGCACCCAGGAAATGCATGATAATTCGGAACTCGGGGTTGCTGCGCATTGGCGTTACAAAGAAGGCGCACAACAAACCAGTATGGATGAAAAGATCAACTGGTTACGCCATGTGCTCGAGACCAAAGGCGACGATTCCGGCTCCAGCAGCGCACAGGACGAAGACTTTATTCAACGCTATCGCGAAACCCTGTTTGAAGATCGGGTGTACGCGGTCAGCCCCAAAGGCGATGTGGTGGACATGAGTGCCGGCAGCACACCACTGGATTTTGCCTATCACATACATACCGAAGTCGGACATCGTTGTCGCGGTGCCCTGGTCAACGGGAAAATTGTTCCCTTAACCTACAAAATTCAAAGCGGTGACCGCATTGAAATTTTGACCAGTAAAGAAAGCAAACCCAGTCGCGACTGGTTGATCGACGGCATGGGCTACATTGCCTCTTCGCGTTCACGGGAAAAGATTCGCAGTTGGTTCAGACAACAAGACCAGGAGCAAAACCTGCGTTCGGGTAAACAATTACTGGAAAAAGAACTGACACGTCTTGGCTTTGCCAATAAAGACCCGGACGCTCTGGCGCATAAACACGGTTTTCCAAGCTATCAGGCATTGTGCATATCCCTGGGTGCTGGTGCATTGGCACTCGGCGAAATTACCAATACGTTCTTGCGCGAGATCGAAGACTCGCAAGAAGATAATAATTTTAGTCTGAAACGCAAAACCACTACTAAACGCGCATCCAGCCAAACCGCCATTTCCGGGGTGGATGATCTGTTGACCACCTACGCACAATGCTGCAAACCGGTGCCACCGGAAGACGTGGTAGGTTACATTACCCAGGGCAAGGGCATCACCATTCATCGATTGAACTGTAACAATCTCAAAAACCTGATGGCCAAACGCCCGGAACGGGTTTTTCCTGTTAGCTGGCAGGATAAAAGCGAACAAAATAATTTTGTCATCGATATTGCGATCGAAGCTTACGACCGCAAGCATCTCATCCGGGATGTCACCGCCCTGCTTTCCGAAGAGAAAGTTCCAATCCTGGAAATGAATTCCAAAGTGAACAAGAAAAAAATGATCGCGACCATTACATTGACCATTGAGATTCCGAATATTGACTCGATGAGTCGCATCATGAAAAAACTCGAAGCCTTACCCACCATTTATTCAGTGCAAAGAAATTAAACCACCTACTCATTCAATATGAAAAAACTGATCACATTCATACTCATTCTGCTCGGACTGTATTTTTTATTCACAGTATTTGCTCCGCCAGTGCTAGAAAAAGGCATGAACAAGGTCACTCATACGCCTCCGTATAGCGTGTCGGATAAGGCACAAAAGATCTATGCCTCGCTAGACTTTATTGGTGACCTGCATACCGATTCCTTGTTATGGAAACGTGACCTGAGTAAAAAATCGGATTACGGGCATGTCGACATTCCGCGACTGCGGGAAGCCAGAGTCAGCCTGCAGGCATTCACGATTGTGACCAAGTCGCCCAAGGGCTTGAACATGCACAAGAACGATGCCGATGCGCGCGACGACATCACTTTACTGAGTATCGGGCAGGCACAACCGCCAAGAACCTGGTTTAGCCTGATCGAACGTGCTTTGTACCAGTCTGAAAAGCTGCATGCATTGGCTGCCAAGGATGAAAACTTTCGAATCCTGAAGTCGGCTGACGATCTGCTGAAGTATTTATCCGAGCGACAAAAAAATAAAGATCTCACGGCCGGATTTCTAGGCATTGAAGGAGCACACGCGCTGGAAGGTCAGATTGAAAATGTGGATAGATTACATGCTGCAGGCATTCGCATGATGGCGGCTACACACTTTTTCGATAATGAACTTGGCGGTTCGGCCCATGGCATCAGTGGCGAGGGTCTGACGGACTTTGGCCAACAAGTTGTCAAACGTATGGATGAGCTGGGCATGATCCATGATCTCGCCCACATCTCGCCAAGCATGATCGACGATGTGCTGAACCTGACCACTCAACCTGTTTTGGTGTCACACACGGGCGTGAAAGGCGTGCTGGATTCACCGCGGAATTTAAGCGATGCGCACATCAAACGAATCGCCAGCAATGGCGGACTGATCGGAATAGCGTTTTTCCCCGAAGCCGCTGGACCAAAAGGTACACCAGACATTGTGGCGTCAATGAAATACGTCCGCGACCTGGTCGGCATCGAACATGTTGCATTGGGTTCTGATTACGACGGCACTGTGACCACACCATTTGATGTGACCGGACTTCCATTGCTGGTTGATGAAATGTTAGAGCAAGGATTTAAAGAAGCAGAGATTCGCGCGGTCATGGGTGAAAACATGAAACGCTTTTTATTGGAGAATTTCTGATTCATAAGTGATTGCTTTTATTAATTTATTTCAATGCTCATGAAATGTTGAAACTTTTTAACTGATACACACTCTTAATTGCATTCACCCACAGGAGTTTGCTATGAAAAAATCGATTATTTCAATTGTCACAATTCTGGCGATGGCATTCGGAACCAGTCTTGCCCTGCAGGCCGGTCATCACAAAAATGGTATGCACGCCCAGCATCATCAAGGCATGATGCATCAAAAAATGCTGGATAAAGTGAAAGCCACTGACGAACAAAAGGCGCAGATCAAGGCCATTCACGACAAATACCACCCTGAAATGCAAGCATTGAAGGAGTCTGGAAAAGCCATGAAGGCACAAAACAAAGATCTGGACCCAGCAAGTTCTGATTATGTGACTCGGGTACAAGCGATGGCTTCGGAAAAAGCCCGCATCATGCAGGAAAAAGCTCGTATACACGCCCAGGTGAAACACGAGTCCGCATTGGTGCTAAGTGATGAACAACGCGCTGAACTCAAGGCCATTAAAGCCAAACATAAAGCCAAGCGTGCAGAACGTAAAGAAAAAAGACAGGAACGTCGTAAAAAGCGTTTTGAAGAAAATCAGTAATTATTTTCTGATTACCTGCCCGTCAGAACCCGCTTCGGCGGGTTTTTTTATTGCTAGAATGAATCAATGAAATCCTCCAAACATTTCAAACAGCAACTGATCGATCTGAAAACTGAACTGCAAGCTCTTGAAGCAACAGGTCAGGAAGCTGCTGAAACCGTCGAACTCGATCAAACCCGCATGGGACGCTTATCCCGCATGGACGCCATGCAACAGCAAGCGATGTCCAAAGCCACCAATCAAAGAAGGAAATTAAAACTCCAACAGATCGATGCTGCACTAGAACGGATCGACAATGATGAATTTGGATATTGCATCGAGTGCGACGAAGACATCAATCCCAAGCGTCTGGAATACGATCCAACAACTTTGCTGTGTATTCAATGTGCGAGTGAGAAGGAATCTTAAGAGTACTCCCGCCATCCATGGCAGTCATACCCTTCGAGGAGACTAGAAATTATCTTGTTGGCGATTCTCACCATACCAGTCGATATTACGGGTCAGATACATCACAATTGCAAGTACGGAGAACAATCCGATACTGCCCAGCAACAAGGCGAAGTCCTGCATGTGCAACAAGACGAACAGATAAAGATACAAGATCGTCAATATCAAACCGACGAACATCGCCAACTTGTTTTTGCGTAAAACGCTGCGGGAATAGGATGTGATCATCGACACTGTGGCGAAGGCCGACAGCATATAGGACTTGTTAAATGTGATGTGTTCAGAGAATGACAACAGCAAACTGTAAAATACGATCAGCCCCATACCAATAAACAGATACTGGATTGGGTGCACTTTGATCTTGTTGACTATTTCCGACATAAAAAATGCCAGAAAGGTGAACACAATAAACATCAAGCCGTATTTCTCGGTGCGACTGACCTTTTGATACTTGTCATTGGTGATGATCAGATTTGCCCCGAACGCGGTTCTTTGCAGATTGGGGATATTATTGTTTTTCCAGGCTTGAGGGAAAGGCCGATTCAAATGCAAAACTTTCCAGGTCGCGGTAAACCCTTTTTCGCTGACGTCGCGGGTGTCAGGCAAGAACGAGCCAAAAAAACTGGGATCGCTCCAATCGGATTCCAGGCGCGCAATCGTGGTTTTGCCCACCGGAATAATTGACAGGCTTTT